>JBAZGE010000004.1:0-56462 GCA_041653035.1 Candidatus Omnitrophota bacterium | reverse complement strand
CCCTCGGCGATGACACTCTGAACTGGAAAGATATTCAGGTGTTGAATGATCCGCAGGGAAAACCCTATTGTGTTTTTTTAAACGGTAAAGGGCGGAAAGCGGAAGTCCACCTGTCGATTTCCCACGTAAAAACATATGCGGTTGCCAATGCGATTATCGCGGAGAAACCCTGACGCTCACAAGGGTGATTTCGGGCATATCTTTATTGTGGGAGGATCGGCCCGGTATTCGGGCGCGGCTGTTTTGAGCGCTGCGGCGGCCCTGCGTTCCGGCGCGGGACTGGTCACTCTGGGCATACCCGCGGGGCTGAATAGCGCGGTGATCAGGATAAAGCCCCGGGAAGTGATGACTTATCCGCTGCCGGAGACAGCAGAAGGCGCACTGAGTTATAGCGGTTTTAAAAAAATACGGGATTTTATAAAAAATGATGCCGACGTTGTAGTTATCGGGCCGGGACTGGGAAACCGGAATTCATCCCGTCGTTTGGCGCGGGAGTTAATAGCCGGATGCGGTAAGCCCATGGTTATAGACGCGGACGGATTGAACGCGCTGGCAGGGCATCTGGATATATTACAGAGGTTTTCCGCGGGGTGCCGGGTTGTTTTGACGCCGCATCCGGGAGAGATGGCCAGGCTCCTGGGAACGGGCACGTCGGGGGTCCAGGCGCAAAGGAAAAAACTTGCAATAAAGTTCGCTTCAGATTATAATGTATGCCTTGTGTTAAAAGGCCGTAATACTATAGTCGCTGACTGCAAAAAAAACTATCTGAACAGGACCGGCAATCCCGGGATGGCTACCGCGGGAAGCGGGGATGTGCTGAGCGGTATGATAGCGGCGTTCCTCGGCCAGGGGTTGGGATCGTTTGAGGCCGCGAAATACGCGGTATATCTGCATGGTTTAGCCGGAGATATCGCGGCAGGAGAAAAATCGCAGATTTCCATGATCGCGTCCGATATTATAGATAAAATCCCCGAAGCGGTTAAAAAGTGCATGAGTGCATAAGTGCATTGGTGCATAAGTTGAGAAGTTATAGTGAAGGGGATCTTAAGGGGAAAAAGCTTTTTCCCCCTACAAGCATTGCATAGACTATAGCGAATGACGCTGGCGTAGCTCAGTTGGTAGAGCTCCTCACTTGTAATGAGGAGGTCGTCCGTTCAATTCGGATCGCCAGCTGTGATCTTTTATATTTTATGGGCAGGTACCCAAGTGGCTAAAGGGGGCAGACTGTAAATCTGCTGCATCCGTGCTACGGGGGTTCGAATCCCTCCCTGCCCATGTTTAATTGCGGGAGTAGTTCAGTGGTAGAACAATAGCCTTCCAAGCTATATATGAGGGTTCGATTCCCTTCTCCCGCTAAGATTAGTTAACAGAAACAGTTCACAGGTGAGGGTTGATAGGAAAGGGAAAAGCATTTGCAGGGGCGACCGTAGTCGCCCCTCTAACGAGAAAGCTTATGCAAGAGAGGGAGTTTTTGGAGCCGGTTTTTATCGACGCGTTTGATCTTGACGACGCCTGGTTCCAATGCCTGAGCAAGGTTCTGGACAAAGGATATGTATATAAAATTGACCGGGGTAGTTATGAAGGGCAGAGGCGCCTCGAATTTGATTTTGTTGTAGTCCGCGTGAAGCATCCCGGCCACCAGATCATCCCCATTATTCCCGAAGGCATGAACATCCCGGCTCCCACGGATATGGACTATATCCATGGATATTTGAGTTACCTGCTTACCGGCGCAAAGACAGCGACCGAAGATTACACCTACGGCGAGCGGCTGGTTGATCCCAAGGTCAAGATGAGGGATGCCGACGGCAAGGAGATGAACAAAGAAATGCCTTTGCAGGTAAATCAGATAGAAGAGGTCATTAAAATATACAAGAAGCAGGGTTCGGGTACAAACCAGGCAGTTATGGAGATCGGGATGCCTTCCGATATCAAACTGGCTGACCCGCCGTGCCTGCGTATTATCGATACGCGCGTGCGTTACGGGAAACTGCATTTTATCCTGTATTTTCGTTCATGGGACCTTTGGGGAGGTTTTCCTTCCAACCTGGGGGGGTTGCAGCTGGTAAAACAATACATGGCGGAGGAGATCGGCGTTGGAGACGGCGAGATAGTGGCGGTAAGTAAGGGTTTGCATCTGTATGAATACAGCTGGGACCTGGCAAAGATGAGGACTAATAAATTGAACATGCAGATTGCCTGATAGTATACAGGAGTAGAGGAACTCCCATGTCTGAACAGGAACGGCGTAAATTCATAAGGCTTGATTATTCAAAACCGCTGGCCTATAAAGTGTGCAGGAAGGAAACGCTTACTAAATTACTTAACGGCTATACGTCGAACGTGAGCGAAGCCGGCCTGCAATGCGTGCTGAAAGGTAAAGTTAATCCGGGTGACGTGCTCTGGCTTTCTTTTGACCGGAGCGTATTGCTGGTATGCCAGGAGATGGAAAAAAGGACCCTCGTTTATCAGGGCGGGATCGTCGGGAATACGGTTTGGGTCGAAGAACGAAGCGATAATTCTTATAATGTGGGTATCCAATTCATTACCCGGGAAGAAAAAAATAACGACCATATCTACCCGCAGGTACATTTTATCGAATTGCATTTAGGGGAAAATCCTCAGGGAATTAAAGAAAGCGGCGAGTGAGGATTCTTTTTGTATCGAACGTATTCGGGAGGACCGGAACGTTTTTCCCGGAATTGATTCTATGAGCGCACAGACAAAGGCACCAGTCGGGATTGCGGTTTTAGGCGACGGCGGATGGGGGACAACCCTGGCTGTATTGCTTTTTAAAAAAGGGTTTCCGGTTACCCTCTGGGGAGCGTTCCCGGATTATACCGCCCAGATGGATAGGAAAAGGGTCAACAGCAGATTTTTGCCGGGGATAAAAATACCGGCCGGGATACGCGTTACTGCCGGTTTGGCGGATGCGGTCCAGGATAAAAGTTTAGTAGTCCTGGCGGTTCCGTCGCAATACATGCGCGGGGTCCTGAGCAAGCTCTGTCAAAGCGGTTTTCCCCGCCGGGCGGTATATCTGAGCGTGACAAAAGGCATAGAGATCGGTTCCCTGAAAAGGATGTCCGAACTGATACGGGAAGAATTAGGGAATGTTGAAATGGCCGCGCTTTCCGGGCCGACGATCGCGCAGGAAGTGGCGCACGGTATTCCCAGCGCCGCGGTCATCGCTTCCGGGTCACTGGAAGCCCGGAGATTGCTGCAGGATATATTTATGACCGATTGCTTCCGTATCTATACCTCCGCGGATATGACCGGAGTGGAACTGGGCGGGAGCCTTAAAAATATAATCGCGATCGCCTGCGGGATATCGGATGGCCTCGGTTTTGGAGCGAATACCAAAGCGGCTTTATTATCGAGAGGTTTGGCGGAGATATCCCGGCTGGGTGCGGCTATGGGAGCTCAGTCCAGGACATTCAGCGGGATCAGCGGATTAGGGGATCTGGTGACGACGTGTATCAGTCCTCTGAGCAGGAACAGGTCGATCGGCGAACAGATAGGAAAAGGCCGGTCTTTACGACGGATAGAAGGAGAAATGCGAATGGTCGCGGAGGGGGTCCCGACCACACAATCGGCGTACGCCTTGAGCCTGAAATATAAAGTCGATATGCCCATCGTGAGGGAAGTGTACGCTGTTCTTTATAAACATAAATCTCCCCGGCGGGCGGTCCGCGACCTCATGACGCGGCAGAAGAGGGAAGAATAGAATTCAATATCGCATATTGAGAAAATGTTAGAAGTTAATGAAGCACTAAAGATCAGTTTTGAGTTAATATAAAAGAATAACTCCCCGCGTTCCGAATCTCGAAATTCCCCGCCTAAAAACATTTTCAAACGTCAGGCTGCGTGAAGCTTGATTTTTGACTCTTCTGCTGCAGTTTGGAGCTGATTTGAAAGGTTCGCTCGACGATGATGTTTGAAATTAAGTGGAATAAAGTCTCTAAAGAAAAAAAGGGGACGGTTCTATTTTTTAACTTCTGGTCGAGAGCGAAAAAATAGAACCGTCCCCTTTTTTTCATAAAAAATCTTTCTTTACACTCAAAATAAAATCGGATATAATAGAACGTTAATTTATGTTTTTATCGGAAGAATAAGTGTTTTAAAAGGATACGGGAGTTTCTAAATTGGGGCTGTGGCCCGTTAGAAATTTCCATAGAATTAGACGATAGTAAATTTCTAACGGGGCGTGGCTCAGTTTGGCTAGAGCACTTGAATGGGGTTCAAGAGGTCACAGGTTCAAGTCCTGTCGCCCCGACTATCTTTTGAGCAAAGGGGGGGTAACCAAGGAGGCCGTATGACTTATGTCGGACCGGAACGAAGGAGCAGCCCGCGGATATTCTCCCGTTTTATGGTTTCGTACCGTTTGATGGAAGATGTTGGTACTATCGACGTTTCCCAGACCAAAAATATGGCGCTGGGAGGGATGCTTTTGACCACGAACCGGTATTTTTCTCCTGGTACCAAGCTCGCCATCGAGATACGCATGCCCATCGATCCGGTTCCCATCATGCTCATCGCCCGCGTTATCGATTCGGCACAAATAACCAAAGACTTGATATACGACACACGTCTCGAGTTTTTGGCGATTGATGAGAGCCACAGGCGCATAATCACCCGGACCGTGGAGTATTATTTGAAGAAGAAATAGCAGCCGATACCGGAGTGTAAAAAGAGGTGCAGATATGAAAAAGATAAATGTCGGGCTTGTAGGTTTCGGTAATGTCGGTTCAGGGGTGGTAAAGATTTTACGGGACAAGAAAAAACTTCTGAGCGAGAAAATCGGCCTTGAAATAAATATCAAGAAGATCTGCGACAAGGATATTATTTCCAAGCGCACGGTCAGCGTGGATAAGAATCTGCTGACTTCCAGGGTACAGGATATTATCGATGATCCGCAGATCGACATTGTGGTTGAATTGGTGGGAGGCACGAATTTCGCCAAAGACCTTATTTTGAAGGCGTTAAAAAAAGGGAAGAATATCGTTACCGCCAATAAAGCGCTCCTGGCTTATGACGGAAGGGAGTTATTGGCGCTGGCGCGGGATTGTAACAAGAATATCTATTTTGAAGCTTCTGTGGGCGCGGGCATTCCGATCATCAAAGCCCTGCGTGAAGGACTGGTGGCGAATAATTTTGAAAGTATTTTCGGGATCGTGAACGGTACCTCTAATTATATCCTTTCGCAGATGGCCTTGAATAATTGTACGTTCAACAAGGCCCTGGCAGAGGCGCAGGCAAAAGGATTTGCCGAGAAGGATCCTACCCTGGATATCGAAGGAAATGATTCGGCGCATAAACTCGCCTTGTTGACCTATTTATGCTTCGGGCGGCTGGTGGATCTGAAGGATATTTTTGTCGAAGGCATATCCAAGATTTCTTTAGACGACGTCAATTACGCTAAGGAATTGGGATTTGAGATCAAACTGCTGGCGATAGCCAAAAAAAATGACGGCGGTTTAGAGGTGCGTGTGCATCCCACTCTTATACCGCGGACACATCTTTTGGCTTCAGTCACCGGTGTCAATAACGCCATTTATATTTCTTCGGACCTGGCGGGGAATCTTTTGTTTTACGGCCCGGGCGCGGGCCAGTTATCCGCCGCTTCCGCGGTGGTATCCGACCTGGTGGATATTACCCAGGATATGAAGGCGGGGCTTTTCAGGCCCACTTTGAATGTGATCGAGGATCTCTCGGTCAAACGATTATCCCGGATAGATGAAATAGCGAGCAGGTGTTACATACGTTTTCTTGCCGCGGATAAGCCCGGCGTTCTGGCTAATATCTCCGGGATACTGGCGAAATACGGCATCAGTATCGCCTCCGTTACTCAGAAAGAAAGACGCAAAGCCCAGATTGTTCCCATTGTTATGGTAATACACGGCGCGAAAGAAAAGAATCTTCGCCAGGCGTTACAGATCATCGACCATTTGAATATTATCAAGGAAAAATCGGTGGCCATCCGGATCGAAGAAGTATAATGAAAAAAACTACAAACAAACAGTATAAGGGAATTATCGACAAATACCGGAAATATCTGCCGGTTACTGCGAGAACGCCTATTGTGTCTTTAAATGAGGGTAATACGCCGTTGATCTATGCCGGTCATTTAAGCGAGTTGCTGGGAAAAAACTTTGAAGTTTACCTGAAATATGAGGGGTTGAATCCCACCGGTTCTTTCAAGGACCGGGGAATGACCATGGCTATTTCCAAAGCCTGCGAAGAGGGGGCGAAAGCGGTGATATGCGCTTCTACCGGTAATACTTCCGCTTCGGCCGCCGCTTACGCGGCGCGCGCGGGATTGAAATGCATTGTCCTTATTCCCAGCGGCGCTATCGCTTTGGGAAAACTCAGCCAGGCCCTTATCCATGGGGCGGTTGTTTTGGCGGTAGAGGGTAATTTCGATGATGCCTTGACTTTGGTAAAAGAGATCGCCGCCGCATATCCTATCACGCTGGTTAATTCTCTTAATCCATACCGCATTGAAGGGCAGAAGACCGGAAGTTTCGAGATATGCGACGCGTTAGGCGAAGCTCCCGGCTTTCACCTTATACCGGTGGGGAACGCCGGAAATATCACCGCGTATTGGAAGGGATATAAGGAATATAAGAAAGAGAAAAAAATAGCGAGCCTGCCGAAAATGCTGGGATTCCAGGCGGAAGGCGCGGCGCCCATTGTCAGGGGGCATCCCATTGCAAAGCCCGAGACCATAGCTACCGCGATACGCATCGGCAATCCGGCCAGTTGGAAAAAGGCGGAGGAAGCCCGTGACCGGTCAAAAGGGCTTATCGATATGGTTTCCGATGAGCAGATACTTGAGGCGTATAAATTTCTTTCTTTAAAAGAGGGGGTTTTTGTCGAGCCTGCCTCCGCGGCTTCGATAGCCGGCCTTTTTAAACTACGCGAACAGGGATATTTCGATAAAAACCCGGTTAAGGGAAAGGCCGCGAGGATAGTCTGTGTTTTGACCGGCCACGGGTTAAAAGACCCGGACCGGGCCATAAAGACTATTGCCCAGCCGAAGGTGATAAAACCGACTTTAGAAGCGTTGGTGCAAGAGCTGAAACTGTAGATTGAGCAGTCGGAGGATTTTTCAGCATATTTTTAGCTCTTGCTTATAGTTTATAGGAGTTAAAAGTGGATTTAAGGAACAAGCGGGTTCTTATTACCGCCGGGCCTACCTGGGTTGCGCTTGATGAGGCCAGGGTGATCAGTAATACGGCTACCGGGGAAACGGGGATCGTGCTTGCGGAAAAGCTCCGGGTTCAGGGAGCGAGGGTAACCCTTGTCCTGGGGCCGACGGCAATCGGGTTGAAAGACAGCAAAATTCGCGTGGTACGGTTCAGGTTCTTTGATGAGTTGAAGAATATCGTTGTTTCTGAATTGGCGCTCCGCAGATACGATGTGGTGATACATGCGTCCGCGGTTGCCGATTACCGGCCTTTAAAAAAAAGAAAGAATAAAATCCGTTCCGGCCTGAAGGTATGGAATTTAGCACTGATTCCGACGGTAAAGATCATAGACCGTATCAAAAAAGCCGCTCCGCAGGCGTTACTGGCAGGGTTTAAATTCGAGCCGCGCATGGGCCGGAAAGAACTGGTACGGGAAGCGGAAAAGCTGGCCGCCCGCTCAAAGGCGGAAATAGTTGTCGCGAACACGCATAACAAGAACGGATATGAGGCCTTTGTGGTTTATAAGGGAAAGATACGGGGCCCGGTTTTCAATAAAACAAAGCTGGCAGAGACCCTGTTGAACGTATTACGCGAGGAGATATGAAATATATTGTGGTTGTCCCGGATGGAATGGCTGATTATCCTCTCCCGGAGCTGGAAGGGAAAACTCCTCTTGAAGCGGCCCGTACTCCCAACATGGATTTTATCGCCCGCAACGGTAGATTGGGGCGCGTGAAGACCATACCGGATAAAATGACTCCCGCATCGGATGTGGCGAATATTGCCATATTCGGGTACGATCCCCGGCAATACTATTCCGGGAGAGCCCCTTTGGAGGCGGAAAATCTGGGAGTTAAGCTGGAAGAAGGAGACGTTGCGTTCCGCTGTAACCTGGTGACGGTCTCGAACGGGAAACTTGAGGATTACAGCGCAGGCCATATAAGTTCCAAAGAGGCCGCGCAGTTGATCGGGGAAATAGACCGGGCACTCGGTTCGGAGAGAATAAAATTTTATCCGGGAATCAGTTACCGGCATCTTATGTTGGTGAAGAAAGGGGCGGAGGAACAACTTGAATCACTTGACTGCACCCCGCCGCATGATATTCTCGGCCGGGATTTCGGTAAATACCTTCCCCGTGGGAAAAACGCAGAATTCGTGAAAAGGCTCATGCGGGATTCTTGTAAGATCCTTGAAGCCTGTGAGATCAATCAGGTCAGAATAGACCTTAAAGAGAATCCGGCTAATATGATCTGGCTGTGGGGGCAGGGGAAAAAACCGGATATGCCGAAATTCGCGGATAAATACGGTTTGTCCGGGAGCGTGATCTCCGCGGTTGACCTTATCAAGGGGCTGGGAGGGGTTCTCGGCCTTGATGTTATCAAGGTTCCGGGCGCGACCGGGTATTATGACACGGATTATCAGGGAAAAGCGAATGCCGCGCTTAAGGCTCTTGAGAAGAAAGATTTTGTATATGTGCATATCGAGGCTCCGGATGAGGCGGGCCACAACGGGGAAATCCGGGAGAAGATAGCGGCTATAGAGCGGATCGATCATGTTATTCTGGGAACCATACTGGAGGCGTTTAAGAAAAAGGATAATTTCAGGATACTGGTCCTGCCGGATCACGCGACACCGGTTTCTCTGAGAACGCACAGTTCGGATGTGGTGTGTTTCGGTGTTTTCGGCAAAGGGATAACCGGCAGAGGGTTTTCGGCATACAGCGAAAAGGAAGCGGAAAAGTCCGAGCTTTATTTTGAGAATGGGTTTGAGTTGATGGATTATTTTATCAAAGGCGTGGATTGATTGTCGCAGGGGGGGTGCTAACCGCCCTTACAAAGAACGTAATCGTTGTTTTCAAGGAGGAGAAAGATAGATGCATAAGGCGCTGATCGTTCAGAAATTCGGCGGTTCTTCGGTGGCGAACGTGGAATGTATCCAGAATGTTGCAAAACGGGTGGTAAGTTACCGTAAAAAAGGCTGTGATTTGGTGGTCGTGGTTTCGGCTTTGGGCGATACTACCGATGAATTGATCGAACTGGCGAATCAGATCAATGTCGACCCCTCGGAACGGGAGATGGATATGTTATTGTCCACCGGAGAACAGATCTCGGTGGCTTTGCTGGCAATGGCCATCCATAAATTGGGATATGAGGCTATATCGTTTACCGGAACGCAGGTGGGGATCATAACCGATATGAATTATACCAAGGCGCGGATCATTAAGATCAACGCCGATAAGATACACCAGGCATTGCGGGCCGGGAGGATCGTTATTGTTGCCGGTTTTCAGGGGGTTACGCTCAGCCATGATATCACTACGTTAGGCAGAGGCGGTTCGGATTTGACCGCGGTGGCGCTGGCCACTGAACTGCGCGCGGATGAGTGCGAGATATACACGGATGTGGAGGGGATCTATACGACCGATCCCCGGATCGAACCGCGGGCCAGGAAGATCGATTTTATTACTTTTGACGAGATGCTCGAAATGGCGTCCCTGGGAGCGCAGGTTATGCAGCCGCGCTCCATCGAAGTTGCCAAGAAATTCAATGTTCCCATTCACGTGCGTTCGTCGTTCTCTAATAATCCGGGGACCATGATCGTAAAGGAGGTTAAAAAGATGGAAGGCGCGCTTATAACGGGAGTAACCATAAATAAAAACGAAGCGAAGATCACTATTTGCGACGTCCCGGACCGGCCGGGTGTCGCGGCTAAGATTTTCAAGGAACTTTCCGACGGCGGGGTGAATGTGGATATGATCGTTCAGAACGTCAGCCATACCCGTAAAACGGATATATCTTTTACCATCAGTAAAACGAATGCCGCAAAGACCGTAAAGCTGCTCAAAAAAATATCCGAGGGTACGGGGATCGGCGAGATACTGCAGGATGAGGATATCGCGCGGGTATCGGTGGTGGGCGTGGGGATGAAATCGAATCTGGGCGTGGCGGCAAAAATGTTCGGGATCCTCGCGGATAACCGTGTTAATATCGAGATGATATCGACTTCGGACATCAGCATTTCCTGTGTCATCAAAAAGAAATTCGCCGAGACTGCCGTTAAATCGCTGCATGGGAAATTCGGCTTGTCTAAATAATAAAAAAAAAGGGGACGGTTCTATTTTTAGGACTCTAAAAATAGAACCGTCCCCAATATTCATCAAGAGAAATATATGTTAAAAAAAATCGAGATTTACGATACGACATTACGGGATGGTTCTCAGGGGGAAGGTATATCGTATACGGTTACGGATAAGATCCGTATTGCCCGGGAGCTTGATATGCTGGGAGTTTCCTACATTGAAGGCGGTTGGCCGGGATCAAATCCCAAAGATATGGAATTTTTCCTCAGCATGGCTGAGAAACCGGTGAAGAACAGCCGTATTGTTGCTTTCGGTTCGACCCGTAAGCCTCATATCAAGGCGGAGGATGACAGCAATGTGAAAGCGTTCCTGAAATCACAGGCCCGGATAATCACCATTGTCGGAAAAACCTGGGATCTGCACGTCAGGGAAGTCCTTAAGACTGAGTTGGAAGAAAATCTGAACATGATTAATGATACGGCGGCTTATCTGGTCTCAAAAGGATTGACCGTATTCTATGACGCCGAGCATTTTTTTGACGCTTTTAAAGTAAACAGGGAATATACGCTCAAGTGTATTACCTGCGCTCAGGAAGCCGGCGCCTCAGCTATTGTCCTGTGTGATACAAACGGCGGGACCATTACATCGGAGATCAGCAGGGTGGTAAAGGAAATCACCGCGGAAATGAAGGTACCGGTAGGGATCCATTGTCATAATGACGCGGGGCTGGCTGTGGCTAATTCCATTGCCGCGGTAGAAGCCGGAGCGCGTATGGTGCAGGGAACTATTAACGGATACGGTGAACGCTGCGGTAACGCGGATCTGATCATCACTATCGCCAACCTTCAGTTAAAGCTGGGATATGATTGTATCAGCGGCGAAAAGATAAAAGAACTGACCCATGTTTCTCATTTTGTCAGCGAGATAAGCAATATGAAACAGCGGAACGACCAGCCGTATACCGGCTCGTCCGCTTTCGCGCACAAGGGCGGGCTGCATATAAACGCGGTAATGAAAAACCACGTGACCTATGAGCATATCGACCCGTCGTTAGTGGGCAATAAACGCCGTATCCTGCTTTCGGAATTAGGGGGTTCGACGGGAATCATCCTGCGGGCGAAACAGATGGATCTTGATTTGAAGAAAGACGATCCGCAGACAAAAAAGATCCTGGCCCTTCTGCAGAAGCTGGAAAACCAGGGATACCATTTTGAGGCCGCCGAAGCCTCGTTTGAACTTTTGATGAAACGGGCTCTCAAAAAATATAAGAAGTTTTTTGAGCTGGAAGGCTTTAAAGTGGTTATTGAGAAAGTCTCCGACGGGAAGATCACTTCGGAAGCGGTTATAAAATTAAAAGTCAAGGGTATGCGGGAGCATACGGTTGCTGAAGGCGACGGCCCGGTCAATGCCATGGATACCGCGTTGCGCAAGGCCTTAAAGCAGTTTTATCCCACGCTCTCCAAGATGCATCTTTCTGATTTTAAGGTGAGGGTTTTGAACGAGAAAGCCGGTACTGCCGCGCGCGTGCGTGTTCTTATTTCGTCTCAGGATGAGAATGAGACGTGGAGTACCATCGGCGTGTCGGAGAATATTATTGAGGCTTCCTGGCAGGCGTTGGTGGATAGTATAGAGTATAAATTATTGAAAGATAATCCATGATAGAGCTTTCCAAACAATATAATCCTAAAGAGACCGAGGATACGTGGTATAAATACTGGGAGGAAAAAGGTTATTTTTCCGCTCAACCCGATCCCGGCAAAAAACCTTTCTGTATCGTTATCCCGCCGCCTAATGTCACCGGTATTTTGCACATGGGGCACGCCTTGAACAATACCATTCAGGATATCCTTATCCGGTATCACCGCATGAAGGGTGATTCATCCCTGTGGATGCCCGGCACGGATCATGCGGGTATCGCCACTCAGAACGTGGTGGAAAAAGCTATCGCCAAAGAGGGGTTGAAACGGCAGGATCTGGGACGGGAAAAATTCGTGGAGCGGGTATGGCAGTGGAAAGAACAATACGGCTCCACGATCATACGTCAGCTCAAGAAGCTGGGCGCATCCTGTGATTGGGAACGTACCCGGTTTACTATGGATGAAGAATATTCCAAGGCGGTCATTACCGTTTTCATCGAACTCTGGGATAAAGGCCTGATCTATCAGGGGCATAAGGTCATCAACTGGTGCCCCCGCTGCCAGACCGCGCTTTCCGACGAAGAAGCTCCGCATCACGACCTTCAGGGAAATCTATATTATTTGAAATATCCGTTTAAGGATAATCCTGATGAGTTTATAACCGTTGCCACTACGCGCCCTGAGACAATGTTGGGTGATACCGCGGTGGCGGTGAATCCCCGGGACAGGCGGTACAAGAAATATATCGGCAGGGTTTTGGCCCTGCCGCTGGTAAACCGCGGGATAAAAATAATCGCCGATGATATGGTGGACAAGAGATTCGGCACCGGCGCGGTCAAAGTGACCCCCGCGCATGACCCGAATGATTATGCCATGGGAACCAAGCACGGGCTTGAGTTTGTGAACGTGATGCGTCCCGACGGCCGCATGAACGAAAAAGCCGGCGATTATCGGGATATGGACAGGTTCGAGGCGCGTGAAGTTATTATCGAGGATTTAAAAGAGAAAGGCCTTCTGGAGAAAATAGAACCGCATCAATTATCCGCCGGGCATTGCTATCGCTGCCATACCATTATCGAACCGTATTTATCCAAACAGTGGTTCGTGAAAATGGCTCCTCTGGCAAAACCGGCTATAGAGGCGGTCAAAAAAGGGAAGATCACCTTTCATCCCCGCCGCTGGACCAAAGTATACCTGAGTTGGATGGAAAATATCCAGGATTGGTGTATATCGCGGCAGATCTGGTGGGGGCATCGTTTGCCTGTGTACTATTGTAAAAGCTGCCGGAAACAGGCAAACGAATTCACGGTTGACAGTTCACAGTTCACAGAAAAGGAAAAAAAAGATAAAGAAAACCGAGGGGTTATTGTCGCGGCGGCAATGCCGGAAAAATGCCCGGTCTGCGGTTCAACGGAAATATCCCAGGAAGAGGATGTTTTAGATACCTGGTTTTCATCGTGGCTGTGGCCGTTCGCGGCGTTCTACTGGCCGGATGACAGTTCCCCGCAAAGGCGTAAGGACTTGGAGTATTTTTATCCGACTGCGGTATTGGTGACGGCTCCCGAGATCATCTTTTTCTGGGTGGCGCGCATGATCATGGCGGGTTTGGAGTTCAAGAAAGACCTTCCTTTTAAGGATGTGTACTTACACGGGACGGTGCGTGACAGAGAAGGTAAGAAGATGTCCAAGTCCCTGGGGAATGTTATTGATCCTCTTGAGATAATCAACGAATACGGTACTGACGCGCTTCGTTTCAGCCTTATTTCCATAACCGCGCAGGGACAGGATGTGTTTTTGTCCAAAGAACGGTTTGAACAAGGCAGGAATTTTTGCAATAAGATATGGAACGCGTCGCGGTTTATTTTGATGAACCTGGACCAGGCCGTTATCGCGGCAGATCTGCCGGCTGATAAAAATGATCCGGATATGATCAGCCGCTGGGTATTGAGCAGGTTTTACTCGGCGTTAAAGGAGGTCTCCCGGGATCTGGAAACTTTTAAATTCAACGAGGCTGCGAATCAATTGTATAGTTTTTTCTGGCATGAATTCTGCGATTGGTACCTGGAATTGATCAAACAGGATATTAAGAATCCCCGGGTCCAGGCCGTCATGCGCCATGTCCTGGATAACTTTTTACGGGCAGCCCATCCGTTCATGCCCTTTATCACCGAAGAACTTTGGCAGCGTGTTAAAGACACCGGGTTACCGGTCCCTCAGGTTACCGGAGAAGCGATCGGGGAAAGTATCATGGTGAGCTCGTGGCCGAAAGAGCGCAAGGATCTCATCGATAAAAAAATCGAAGGGAAAATGAGCGGTATCTTTGAATTGATCAACGTTATCCGCAATATGCGTTCTGAGCTGGAAGTCCCGCTTCATGAAACGGTCAATGTGAAGATCTGCACCGGTGATAAAACGAAGATCGGACTGTATAGGAAGCTGGCGCCGCAGATACAGACGCTGGCGAAGGTGCACGACCTGCATATCATGCCGCAATACGTTCAGGCCCGCGGGGAATTTGTAACTGTTTTGAGCGGCGCGCATATCGTTATCACCTTTACCGGAGAGGCGGACGCGCAGAAGTTCAGGCAAAAGATGGGGCAGAAGATAGTGAAGACGGAATCGGAGATCAGGTCGAAAGAGACAGCTCTTGCTAACGATAATTTTGTCAAAAGGGCGCCCGCGGAAGTCGTGGAAAAAGAACGGGCCCGATTACAAGAACTTAAAGGAACGCTTATTAAACTGAAGGCGGTGAGAGATGGACTCGCATAAAAAATATTTCCTTTCTGAAACTAAACAGGGGTTGAATCCCGAACAAGTGGAGCATCTCATCAAGCACGCGCTGGTGGAAGACGTGGGCAGGGGGGATATTACCTCGCAGTTGACTATCCCTGAAGATAAGGAGATCAAAGTCAGATTGCTGGTGAAAGAGGCTTGTGTCATTTGCGGGCTGGGAGTGGCGGAACAGGTTTTTGAGATAGTTGATAAAGGCCTGGAATTTAAATATCTGGTTAAGGAGGGGCAAAAGGTGAAGAAGGGTAAGTCCGCCGCGGAGATATCCGGCAGCGCGCACAGTATTCTCAAGGCGGAGCGCGTGGCTTTGAACCTCTTGTCCATGTTGTCGGGCGTTGCCACGAAGACCCGCGAATTTGTCCAGCTGGTCGAGCCGTACAAGGTCAAAATCACCGATACCCGCAAGACTATGCCCGGACTGCGCGAACTGCAAAAGTACGCGGTGAGGATCGGGGATGGTTTCAACCACCGGATGAGTCTGGATGAAATGATCCTGATCAAAGATAATCATATCCGTATCACCGAAGGGTACAGTAAGCTTCCCCGTGTGCCGAAGGGCTATAAGATCGAGATCGAGGTTCAGAATCTCGATGAGTTCAAGCATGCCATACAATTCAAGCCGGATGTGATCATGCTCGATAATATGAGCGTGGAAGATGTAAAGAAATGCGTGAAGATCCGGGACGGTATTTCTTTCAGCTCCAGCCATCATCCCGTAACCAAGTTGGAAGTTTCCGGCGGGGTCAGCAGGGAGAACGTCAAGAAAATAGCCGCCTGCGGAGTGGATATTATTTCCATAGGGGAACTGACTCATTCAGTCGAGTCCGTGGATATAAGCCTGGAAGTTGTGTAGTTGAGTGCATGAGTGCATAGGTGCATGAGTGCATGGGTATAAATGTCTCATGCCGCAATGGAAAAGTTCAAACTTGTATCGAAATTTCAGCCGTGCGGGGATCAACCCAGGGCTATCCGTGAATTAATTGATTCCATTCTTTCTAAGCAGCGCTATCAGACGCTCTTGGGTGTGACCGGGTCGGGTAAAACCTTTACTCTCGCCAATGTTATTGCCGCCGTTAACCGTCCTACGCTCGTTATTTCGCACAATAAAACTTTAGCCGCGCAATTGTATTCGGAATTCAAGGAATTTTTCCCCGAAAACGCGGTCGAGTACTTCGTCAGTTACTACGATTATTACCAGCCTGAGGCATATGTCCCTTCCACCGATACGTATATAGAGAAGGATTCTTCCATTAATGACCGCCTGGACCGCCTGCGCCTGTCGGCTACCAGTTCTCTGATGAGCCGCCGCGATGTCCTGATCGTGGCCTCGGTTTCTTGCATTTATAATCTTGGTTCTCCCGATGATTATCAGGGGATGCTGGTTTTCATAGAGAAGGGGCAGGTTCTCCCCCGTGATACTATTATCGCACGCCTTATCGCGATCCAGTATGAACGTAACGATTATGAGTTTGTGCGGGGCAGGATACGGGTACGCGGGGATGTGGTGGAGATATTCCCCGCTTATAAAGAACAGGCTTTACGGATAGAATTGTTCGGGGATACCGTGGAACGGATCTCCGAGTTTGATCCGGTTTCCGGGGAAACCATCGGGGAGCTTGATAAGACAGGGATCTATCCCGCGAAACATTTCCTGGTTTCCGGCGAGCGGATAGACTCGGCGCTTAAGGCGATCGAAGGGGAGATGGAAGACCGGCTTTTGGTTTTGAAAAAACAGAATAAGCTCCTGGAAGCGCAGCGATTGCATCAGCGCACCCGGTATGACATGGAGATGCTTAAAGAATTGGGATACTGTCACGGCATCGAGAATTATTCCCGGATTCTTTCGGGCCGTCCTCCGGGCGCGCGGCCTTTTTGCCTCTTGGATTATTTTCCCAAGCCGTTCTTAACGGTCATTGACGAATCCCATGTTACCATTCCGCAGATCCGGGGTATGTATGAAGGTGACAAGGCGCGTAAAACGGTGCTGGTTGATTACGGATTCCGGCTGCCGTCTTGTTTGGATAACCGGCCCCTGCGTTTCGAAGAATTTGAAAATCTTATCGAACAGGAGGTTTTTGTCAGCGCCACTCCCGGTGATCTCGAACTTCAAAAGAGCAAAGACAGGGTCTTTGAGCAGATCATCCGCCCGACGGGATTAGTGGATCCGGTGATCGAGATCAGGCCCGTCAAAGGGCAGATGCAGGATTTGATAAAAGAAGTGAAAAAACGCGCCGGCCGCGATGAACGCGTCCTGGTTACCACCCTGACGAAGAGAATGGCTGAGGATTTAACCGGCTATTTACAAGAACGGGGAATAAAGGTAAAATATCTGCATTCGGAGATAGAGACCATAGAGCGTTCTAAAATTCTGCGCGAATTGCGTAAAAAAGAGTTCGATTGCCT
The DNA here is from genome assembly GCA_041653035.1 of Candidatus Omnitrophota bacterium. Classification (GTDB taxonomy): domain Bacteria; phylum Omnitrophota; class Gorgyraeia; order Gygaellales; family Profunditerraquicolaceae; genus JAQTZX01. The sequence continues at coordinate 39,366 of JBAZGE010000004.1, read as the reverse complement.
GGTGGGGATAAATTTATTGCGGGAAGGCCTGGATTTGCCCGAAGTATCGCTGGTCGCGATATTGGACGCGGATAAAGAAGGGTTCCTGCGTTCGGAAACTTCCTTAATACAAGTGGGCGGCCGCGCAGCGCGTAATATCAACGGCACGGTGATCATGTACGCGGATTCGGTAACCGGGTCAATGAAGCGCGCGATCAAAGAAAGCGTCCGCCGCCGGGAGATACAGGCGGAATTTAATGAAAAGAATAAGATAACCCCCCGGTCCATACAAAAGGCCATAAAAGAGGGAATAGAGGATATGGCAGGCGCTGAGACTTTCGTGCGGGAACTGACCGGAGAGGCAAAGGACGAATATGAATTAAAAAAATATCTCACCGAGCTTGAATACGGAATGGAAATGGCCGCGCGCAACCTGCAATTCGAGAAAGCGGCGCAGTACCGGGATAAAATACGGGAGATGAAAGGTTTGACGGAAAAGCGAAAGGGAGGGTAAGTGCATGAGTGCATAGGTGCATAAGTGCATATGTTTAAGGCTATGATTTTGACTGTTGATATAGGGAATACTAATATAAATTTCGGTTTGTTCAGAGGTAAAAAACTCGAATCCAGGTTTATTATCCCAACACATGACTATAGCCGGAATAAATTAAAAGAACGCGCCGGCGGAAAAAAGATCGACAACGCGGTGATTTGCAGCGTGGTGCCGAAGTCGACGGATGCTGTCGCCGGGGATCTAAAAACCCTGTCCGGTAAACAGCCGTACATTCTCGGCGAAAACCTTATCGTTCCCATTAAAAATCTGTATCGTACCCCAAAACTGGTCGGCCAGGACCGGCTGGCTAACGCCTACGCGGGAATAAGGCTGTACGGAACCCCGTTGATCGTGGTCGACTTCGGTACCGCGGTTACTTTTGATGTGGTTTCCAAAAAGGGAGAGTACTTGGGAGGGATGATACTTCCCGGTTTGCGTATTTCTCTGGATGCGCTTGCCCGCAAGACCGCGCTCCTGCCGGATATACAACTGGGGAAACCCCGGGAATTTATCGGCAGGGATACCAAAAGCAGTATGCTCAGCGGACTGGTATACGGGTTTGCCGCTTTGACCGATGACCTGGTCGGAAGAATTAAACGCGATATCGGCTCAGGAGCGCGCGTAGTAGGAACCGGCGGGGATGCGGCGTTTCTTGCCTCATATTGCGATACGAATATCTCGCTCGATAAAGATCTGACCCTCAAAGGATTATTATACCTTCTTGGGGGGCACCCGTTTTGAAACCGTTTTCTATTTTTTTTATGGGAGTATTGACAAAAGATGGTTTTGTTAGTATACTTGTAATACTAATTTACATGATCCAAAATTAAAGGGGGATAGTTCCTATTGTGGTCAGGCGCTATTCTCTTTTTATTTGACAACATTCAATTTTACCAGTATACTGTAAACATGTGTAAACTTGAATAAACAGGGGGGGATCATGATGAAAGAAATAATGACTGCCAAGGACGTGGCGGAATATCTGCATATCCATACGCTCACTGTCCATAAGTACGCGCGCGAAGGAAAAATTCCCGCGTTTAAAATAGGAACCGACTGGAGATTTCATAAGAAATACATCGAAAAGTGGATAAAACAGAAATTGACGGGTAATAGGCATAGGATTAAAAAACTCGTTTCAAGCTGCAAAGATTAAAAAAGGAGAACCGTTTCATTATATGCTGTATTGGATATTAAGGCCTATAGTATTATCGATTTTAAGGTTGTTTTTTCGATTTAAAGTGGAAGGGATTGAAAACCTTCCAAAGAGAAATAATTTTATTATTGTATCGAACCATCTCAGCTTTTTGGATCCGTTGGTCATATGCGCGTCTATGCCGCAGCGGATATATTGTGTGGCCTCCCGGTATCTTTTTCGAATTTCCTGGTTGAGATGGATTTTTAATAAAATCGGTGTATTATCAACAGGCAGTTCTTCGCGGAAAGCGGTTGAGTATTTAACGCAGAATAAAATAGTCGCCATATTCCCGGAAGGCGGTATCAGCCGAGACGGGAATTTACGAGAGTTCAAAAGAGGTGCGGCACTTCTTGCTTATAAAACCGGAAGGCCCATTGTCCCCTGCGTGATTTCAGGCACCTATGAGGCGCTTCCTCTTAAGGCTAAATTTCCCAGATTGCGGCCTATAACCGTTAAAATCAACGGACCTGTCTGCCTGCTGAAAGAACTTGAGGAGATAATTGACGATGTGAAACTGCAGGAGGGCATATTAAGAATAAGGAATATAATGCAAGGAATGCTTGATGCCGGATAATGAAATAATAACCATAACAGTTTCCCGAATTATTCCCGCTGAGAAATGGCGGATAATACGTTTAGTTACCAAGGTTTGGATTTTCCCTTCCTTCATACCCACCGTAAAAAAAGTAGACGTAATTCATAAAGATCACAATAAGATAATTACTAAATGGCAGATTCAGGTCGATAGTGTCCCCATAAAATGGACGGAAGAGGATACCATCGATCCGGACAAAGATATTATTTATTTTCATGCGATAGACGGAGATCTCCCCGGTTTTGACGGAGCCTGGTCGTTTAAAGACCATCCGGAAGGCTGTGAGGTTACGGTAATCGTTCATTTGAAAGTCGATATCCCGGCAATACGAAATTTTGCCGAATCGTATATAAGAAAGATGATTACTATGAATTTCGAAGCTATTTTAGAGGCTTTGGAACGCCGGTTGGTGTCTTTGAAATACCACAACCACAGGCTGGGTTATATAGAAAAAGTAGCCGGTTTCGGGATTATCTGGCACTTATATAATTTTTACCATCTGGAAAAAGCCCTTAAGAAATTGAATCCTGAGTATAAAATCCCCTCCAGGGAATTCCTTGATAAACTTTATCACCTTACTCCGTCCTTTAAACTCTGTGACATTAAAGATTTTAAGTCGAAATCCGGGGACAGTGTTAACGGCTGTTTGGTTGTGGCTACCTTTATCCCCGATATGATAGAAAAAGATATGTGGCTGATTTTTTCTAAAGTAGTCAAGGCCTGCAAAATAGCGGAAAAAAACGGCGTAGGCATCGTAACCATAGGAGGATTTTCTTCAATAACCGAAGAACTCATGGGGCATGAAATATCGAAAGAAGTGGATGTTCCTGTTACTACCGGGAATACTTTTGCGGCGGTAACGGTTATAGACAGCGTCCTCAAAGCTGCCGAACTGATAAATCTGGATTTATCAGGGGTAAAGATGACTATTATAGGCGGTACCGGTGATTTGGGAAGCGCCTGTGCGAGAGTGTTTGCCGATAAAGTAAGCCAATTGACTATAACCGGCCGGACAAAAACAAAACTGCACAATTTATATTCCGAACTTGCCAAAAAACATAAAGCGAAAATAGCGGTTTCCTTCGACAATAAAGAAGCGGTAAAAAACGCGGATATCGTGATTACTGCCGCAAGCGCCAGCGTTTCCATACTCGATATAGACTGGTTTAAACCGGGGGCGATAGTCTGCGATATGGGATACCCGAGAAATATTTCCCCGTTTTCTAAACAGCGGGACGATATCCTTATTTTTTGCGGGGGGTTGACAAAATCACCGCATCCTTTTCTCGTTCCTCTTGATATCGGCTTGCCGGCGGAAAATATCATTTATGGTTGTTTTGCCGAAGGAATCATACTGTCTCTGGAAAAAAACTATAATAATTACAGCTGCGGCAAGGGTAATATTTTCCCCGATCGAATAGATGAAATGCGGAGTCTCGGAAAAAAGCATGGTTTTGAAACCGCCGATTTTTATTGGGGGGATAAGATTACGGATGCCGCATTGATAGAAAAAGTGAGAGAAGCGGTAAGCACTAAGGCGTCCGTCGTTTAAATACTTGAGAAACGGGGTAAAAATGGGAATAATCAGCGAGATAATAACGTACGCTAACCGGGAGAACAAGAAGATTGTTGGATTTTACGATTATATGAATTACCGGCCTGAAAACGGCTTGGTTATTATCCCGCCGGCCTACGGAGAGACAAAAAAAGATTCTCTTAAGGTCTCGTATTTCCTGGTTAAGAACGGTTTTAACGTTATCAGATACGATTCCACCTGTCATGTCGGCGAAAGTGAAGGTGATATGATTGATGCCGATTTTGAAAAGATGAAAAACGATATTCTTTCCACTCTGGATTTCGCTGAAAAGAAATTCAATGCCGGCACTCTGGGTATTGTCGGCTCAAGTCTGGCAATACGAACGGCGATCAAGGCCGCTTCCCAGGATAAACGCATAAGATTTCTGCTTGGTTTGGTGAGTATCGTGGATATACGGAGCGCCTTAAAAGCCATATACCACCAGGATGTTATCGGTGAGATCCTGAATAACGAGTATAGAGGAAAAACAATAGACGATATCATGGGATTCGAGGTAAGCATAAATTTTGCCCTCTCCGCCATAAAGAATAAGTATCACGATCTGGAAACGACCCGGGAAGACATAAGAAAAGTGGATATCCCCATTGTGTTGATTGCAGCGGAAAAAGATCCCTGGGTGAATCTTATCGATGTCCGGGAGGCCCTCGACTTATCCCCAAGCACTAACAAGGAATTTGTGGCCATCCCTAACGCTATGCATCAATTGAACGAAAATCCGGAAATGGCTTTTTTTGCTCTTCAGCAGACGGTTATCTTTGCAAAAAAATATCTCGTTCATATAGATTTGAAACCCGAAGAAGTCGCTGTGCCTTCACCGGATGAAATGAGCGGGCAATGGAAGATTGAAGAGAAAAGGCTTAAAAACCTCCTGCAAAAAAATCTTGAAGGAGAAAAAGCGTTTTGGGAAAAGTATTTGAATAAATTCATCTTGATCAATAAATCCCGGGATTACCGGGATTTTTTAAAACTTATATACGAGTCTATGGATATTCAGCAGGGAGAATCCGTATTGGACGCAGGCTGCGGTAACGGGCACTTCGGGGCATGGATGCTGGAATCACTTATAGAAAAAATTTTCAGGGAGAAGATTGAATTTGAAAATTTCTCCGTTGTGAATTATCTCGGACTTGATTTTGCGGAAAACAGCCTGAAAGAAGCGTCACTTAAACACTTAAATATGCTGAGAAGGATATACCGGGAATTATGTATCCGGGAAAGATATAAAATAGTAGATTATAAATACTTACTGGCTGATTTGGAATCTCCTTTGTCTTTTGCCGATAATACTTTTGATAAAATATGCTGTAATCTGGTTATTTCATACGTGAAAGATCCCGGTTTTACGGTGGGTGAATTATTCAGAGTTATGAAGCCGGGAGGAAAGATCGTGGTGAGTTCGATGAAGCCTTACGCGGATTTATCCCAGATATACAGCAATTTCGCAGACCAGGCCGAAGAGCCGGAGGAAATAGATGAGGCAAGAAAATTGTTAAGCGCAGCGGGGAGGATAAAACAGAAAGAGAACGCCGGTATATATAATTTTTTCCCGGAAGAGGAGTTGTTCCGGTTCCTTAATAACGCGGGGGCGAAAAATATAAAGATTTTGCGCGCTTTTGCGAACCAAGCTAATTTGTCGGTAAGCGAAAAATGAACTTTTATGCCATCAGCGGACTGATTAACGGACTCGTAAGCAGTTTCATGGGTGTGTTCGTCTATTTTAAGAATCCTCATGGACAGGTCAATAAAAGCTACGGTTTCTTAAGCCTTTCTTTAGCGGTGTGGAGTTACAGCTATTTTCTGTGGCAGATCTCGCATGACTATGCAAGCGCTTTTGGGTGGATCCGTTTATTGTCCATAGGCGCTGTTTTTATCCCGATTTTCTTCCTGAATTTTGTTTTCAGTCTTTTAAGCCTGCAAAAAAAGAAATCGAAAGTGCTCTTAGGCGGTTATTGTCTCGCCATATTATTTATACCTCTTACTTTTACCCGATTGTTTATAAGCGGTTTAAGCCCGAAAATGTCTTTCAGTTATTGGCCGAATGCCGGCGGTATCTATTTTCTGTTCCTGGTTTTTTTCTTTGCCAATGTCATCTGCGCCTGTTATTCGATGTTTAAGGCCTACATAAAACCGGACGGAATGGAATACGAACGGAATCAGATAAAATATGTGTTGATAGCTTCCGCTATAGGTTTTCTCGGCGGCGCGACTAATTATCCGCTTTGGTATAATATCCGGTTATTACCGGTAGGCAATATACTTGTTTCAGTTCATGTCGTAGTCTTGGCATATGCGATTATCCGGTACCGCCTTATGGATATTAAAGTTACCATCACCCGCACGGGGATTTTTGCCGCGGTATACAGTTTGGTCATGGGATTACCGTTTTTCCTGGCATTCTGCTGTAAAGAGCGGCTTGTCGGTTTACTGGGTGTAAATTGGTGGGCCGCTCCGCTTATTTCAATGGCAATCCTGGCGACCGGAGGACCTTTTATATATATATTTTTGCAGAAAAGAGCGGAAGCGATACTTTTACGCGAACAGCACCGTTATCAGGAAGCTTTGAGAAAGACCGTTAAAGAAATGACCAGAATCCTTAATCTTGAAAAACTGCTGAATTTGATCATAGATGTTATCACGGATACGGTGGGGATTTCTCATTCGGCAATTTATTTATTTGATCTGGTTAAAAAGCAATACAGGCTAAGGGCCGGCCGTAATTTGACGGAAGAACAGCCTTTGGTAATTGATGAGAAATCAGCATTGATAGAATGGCTGGAAAGCCGGAAGGAACCTTTGTTGTATGAGGAAATTAAGCGGGGAATTCGCGGTGTTTCATCCGTTTTTGACCCTGAAGAAATAAGCCGGGAAATTCAGGCTTTAGATGCTTCGCTTGTTGTCCCGAGTCTTTTGGAGAACAGGATGATTGGATTTTTAATCCTTGGCGAAAAACGTTCCGGAAAAATGTATAATTCCGAAGATCTTGATGTTTTTTCCGTCCTTGCGAACCAGTCCGCTCTGGCGGTTGAAAATGCCTTATTATATGAAAATATAGAAGATAAGGTTAAACAAAGAACCACGGAGCTCTTGGAAGTCCAGAAACAACTTATTCAAGTGGAAAAGTTAGCCACAATCGGCACATTGGCTGGAGGAGTAGCGCATGAAATAAACAATCCCTTGACCGCGATCCTGACTAATGTCCAGATGCTTATCGCGGATAGCGAAAACCTGGATAGTGATTCGAAGGAGTCCCTTGATCTGATAGAAGAAGCCACCAAACGCTGCCGGACCATTGTTCAGAAACTAATGGCCTACGCCAAGAAACCGCTGGTGTCGGCGGAAACCGCGGAAGTTAAGGAAGTCAACGCGGCGAACGTGGTGGAAAAAGCGGTCGCCTTTTTAAGGTATCAACTGGAACAGGAAAATATAAAAGTAACCGTGGAGGCCAACGACGGCAAGTTTTTGGTAATGGGGAATCAGAACGAACTGGAACAGGTGATCACCAATATAATTTTAAACGGACGGGATGCCATAAAACAGGTGAAAGAAAAAGGCGTGATCCATATCGCCGTTTTCGAACCGGAGGATTGGGTTATTATCCGTATCAAAGACGACGGGGCGGGAATTCCCAAGGAGATAATCACAAAAGTTTTCGATCCTTTTTTTACCACAAAAGAAGTCGGCAAAGGGCTGGGATTGGGGCTTTCGATATGCCAGTCTATTATCGAGAAACACAACGGTTTGATTTCCGTGCAGTCTGAAACCGGTAAAGGGACGGTTTTTAAAATAAAAATCCCGAAATTAAAGGAGAACGCGTTAAAAACGGCGCTCTAATAAAGGGGTGAATTATGGCTCGGAATATACTTATTATCGATGATGAAGGATTGGTCACTAAAAGCCTGCATAAAATGCTTGCTAAAGAGGGGTATACCGCGGTGATCGCCGCCTGCGGGAAAGACGCGATCGCCGAGTATAAAAAGTCGGAATTCGATTTGATCGTCTGCGATGTGCGCATGCCGGGGATGGATGGAATAGAGACTATTGAAGAAATCCGCCGGCTCCGGGACGGCCTGGGAAGGAAAAATATCCCGGAAGTGCTTATTACCGGATATGCCGACGAGGAAAAATATAAGAACGCCCTGAAATTGAGAGTCGCCGATTACCTGTTCAAACCGTTTGACCGGAACCAGTTCCTGGATGTAATAAAGAAAAATCTGCATGCCGATAAAGAATAAAACCGCTATTATAAGCGGCGGAAGCCGCGGTATAGGAAAAGCAATTATCCTGGCGCTTGCCCGTGAAGGGGCGCATATCGCTTTTAATTACCTGCACAGCGCTTCCGAGGCGCGCAGTCTGGTTAGAGAATTACAGATTTTTGGGGTGAAAGTGAAGGCTTCCCGGGTGGATATCAAAGATTTCGAGGCGGTAACGGAATGGGTGAATAAAACCCGGAAATATTTCGGCGGATTGGACATCGTGATCAATAACGCCGGTATAATACGGGATAAGGCCTTGATGTTCATGGAAAAAGCCGACTGGCAGGAGGTTATCGATGTCGATCTGGGCGGCGTGTTCAATTTGACCCGTGCGGCGATAATTGGCTTAATGAAACAGAAAAGCGGCCGGATAGTGAATATCAGCTCGGTAAGCGGCGTTATCGGTATGCCGCGGCAGGTGAATTATTCCGCGGCGAAAGCCGGCATTATCGGGTTTACCAAAGCGCTGGCAAAAGAGGTGGGCGGTTATAATATCCGGGTAAATGCCGTTGCCGCCGGATTTATCGATACGGATATGACGAAGGGCCTGCAAGAGAATTTAAAGAACAGAATGCTGGGGCAAATCCCTTTGGGGAGATTCGGCAAAGCCGAAGAAGTGGCGAAAGCGGTAAAGTTCCTCGTCAGCGGCGAATCCCGGTATATCACCGGAGAGACGATCGTGATCGACGGCGGATTGTCGATGGCATGATGAGTGCATTGGTGCACGGGGTGAAAATAAAAAAATGGATAAGAAGCGAGTGGTGATAACGGGGGTGGGTGTTGTCGCTCCCAACGGCATCGGAAAGGAAGCATACTGGAAAGCCCTGAAAGAAGGCACGTCCGGCATACGCCCGATTACGGTTTTTGACCCGGGATTTTTCAAGGCGCGCCAGGCGGGAGAAGTGCCTGATTTTAACGCGGAAGATTTTTTGGGGGCAAAAGGGTTGAGAAATATGGACCGGAGCACCAAACTTCTGTGCTCAGCGGCTAAATTGGCGATAACTGACGCGGATCTCAAGATAACGGAAGATAATACCAATGATATCGGTGTGGTTACCGCTACCACGTTATCCGTGGTATTTAATATCGCCGAATTCACGAAAGACGCTGAAACCGACGGCCCTAAACATGTGAACCCGGCTAAATTTCCCTCTACCACCATTAATTCTCCTTCAAGCCAGGTTTCCATCTGGTTTAAGATCAAAGGATTTAATGCGACTGTTTCTACCGGTTACACCGCCGGCATCGATGCCTTAAAATACGCGGTAGATTTTATCAGATTAGGCCGCGCAAAGGCGGTTTTGGTCGCGGGAGTGGAGGCATTATTCTTTCAAAGCTATGTGGGGTTTCTTAAACTGGATTTTCTTGCCGGTATAAAAGGCGAAGAGGTTTCCTGTCCCTTTGATAAAAGAAGGAACGGCATCATACTGGGAGAAGGCGCCGGAGTGGTAGTGATAGAAGATGAGGAGTATGCCAAGGCTCGCGGGGCAAAGATGTACGCGGAAGTCAAAGGCATCGGGAATTTGTTCGACCCTTTCCGCAGCGGGAAATATAACCCCCGCGCCGATGGACTAAAGAGGTCGATAGTGGAGGCTTTGAAAAGTTCCGGTGTCGGGACCGATGAAATTGATTATATATGCGCTTCCGCTAACTCGGTAGAACAGCAGGATAGGCTGGAAACAATGATTATTAAAGAGGTCTTGGGAGAGAATGCCCAGTCTACGCCGGTGAGTTCGATAAAGTCCATGATCGGAGAAGCCATGAGCGCCTCCGGGGTTCTGCAAATTATCGCTTCCGTGGGGGCTTTAGAGGAATATTTTATTCCGCCTACCATAAATTATAAAGAGCCGGATCCGGCGTGCGACCTGGATTATGTGGTAAACGAGGCGAGGATCAAACGGCTGGGGAACATATTGATAAATAATTTCGGGCCCGGCGGCAATAACGCGGCCTGCGTATTAAGCAGAATAGCATAAAGAATCGGGTGAGATTATGGATAATACTCGCGTGGTAGTGACTGGTTTGGGCGTGGTTTCTTCTATCGGCATCGGCTGGAAGAAATTCTGGAATGCCGCGCTCAAGGGGAAATCCGGGATAAGCAGGATTACCGCCTTCGATACCCGGGGGTTCAAGTGCCATAGGGGGGGAGAAGTAAAAAAATTCAATGCGGAGGATTTTATCCCCGGAAGAAAAGCCAAATTTTTAGGCAGGGCATCTCAGTTGGCCATAGCCGCTTCCATGCTGGCAGTGAAAGATTCCGGGTTACCGCAGAAAAACTTGAGCGGGAACAGGACGGGAGTCATGGCGGGCACAACTATGGGGGAGAAACCGCTTGAAGAGCTTTTGTTTTCATGGGTAAAACAAGGGCTCAAGGATATAGACCGGAGACGGATTATGCAGTCCGCCGCGAATAATATCTCGAATAATATCGCCATCAATAATAAGATCGGCGGGCAGAATTATTTATTCCCTACTGCCTGCGCGGCGGGGAATTACGCTATCGGTTACGGCTATGATCTGATAAAAAACGGGGAATTGGATTACGTATTAGCGGGCGGCGTAGACGCGTTTTTTTATGTCAGTTTCGTGGGATTCCAAAGCCTGTATGCCATGTCTGCGGATAAATGCCGTCCTTTTGATAAGAACCGAAAAGGTATGATTGTCGGAGAGGGAGCGGGGATGCTGCTTCTGGAACGGCTGGATCTTGCCTTGAAGCGAAAGGCTCATATCTATGCCGAAGTTTTAGGTTATGGGCTTTCCTGTGATGCGTATCATCCCACCGCGCCTGATGTTTCCGGTATTACACATGCCATCGAAAAAGCTCTTCTGGAGTCCGGAATAACTTATAAAGACGTACAGTATATTTCTGCCCATGGCACGGGGACCCCAATGAACGATAAAACCGAATGCCGGGCAATCAAGAACGTGTTGAAAGAACGGTATAAAGAAGTTCCGGTGACTTCCTTAAAATCCATGCTGGGGCATTGCATGGGCGCCGCCTCTGCTCTTGAGGCTATTTCTTGCTGTTTAACGGTAAAAACCGATGTAATTCCCCCCACTATTAATTTTGAGACTCTTGATCCTGAATGCGATATAGATTGCGTGCCGAATAAAGCAAGGAAGCAGAGGGTGGATATTGCGTTGAACAACGGCTTTGCCTTTGGAGGAAATAATTCCTGCCTGGTGCTTAAAAAATACGGTCTAAGAGGGTGATATTCCCCGCAGCTTGCTGCGAAAAAGAGTCCGGAGCTTGCTCAGAGGTTAATACCATTGATTATAGTTGACTAAAATGAATCTGTGATGTATACTCGTTTCATTAAGTTAATAATAACATATACTAAGTGAAATGAACTTTACCGAGCTATACAAAACTTTACTGAAGTATAAATACACGGTCTTCTGTTTTGATGACCTTCTTAAGTTTTTTCCTTCCGAGAAAAAAAACAACCTCAAAGTTTACATCCACCGATGGAAAGAAAAGGGAATGCTCACTTCCTTGAAAAGGGGGCTTTATGAACTAATCTATCCCAAAGATTCCGGAATTCCCGATATGTATATCGCCAACGTTCTTTACAGCCCTTCGTATGTATCACTGGAAACCGCGCTTTCGAATTACAGCATCATTCCGGAAGTGTCAATGGCGGTAACTTCCATTACCACAAAGGCAACGCGGAAATTTAAAAACAAACACGGCCTTTTTATATACCACACAGTCAACCCCCGCGCGTTTAACGGATATTATATTGAGAAGCACGGATCCTTTGATATTTTTATTGCTGAGCCGGAAAAGGCGCTGGTGGATTATTTTTACTTTAATAAACCCTTCAAAAAGAATAATCTTAAAGATGAACGGATGGACACAAGAGCGGTGATGAAGCTTAGCCGGAAAAAAATCACCCGGTACGCCGCGCAGTATAAAATGGATTTACGGGGGCTCTATGCTGACACTTGACGCCTTGCTCGCGCAGGCCAAAATAAGAGGGATGCCAACAGGAAAAATCCGGGGTATTCTAAGGGAGTATCTCCAGATCAATATAATGAAAGAGTTGTATAAAGAAGCCGCTGGAAGGAATCTATTTTTTACCGGCGGTACTTATTTAAGGCTCGTGCATGATTTAAAACGGTTTTCCGAAGACCTCGATTTCAATACAGAAAATATAACGAAGAAAGAATTCGAAGCCTTAATAGTTAAAATATGCGCCGAATTAAAAAAAGCCGGCTTGGAGTCGAAAGCAAAATTCAATCACTGGGGAAACATTTATGCCGCTGATTTAACTTTTCCCGATATAGAGAAATCTTACAATGTAATTTCTGAGTATTCAAAAAAAGAAGGGATAATCATAAAAATTGAAACCAATAAGCCAAAGTGGAAAATAAGAAAAGAAACGCAGGTCATATCCGGATTCGGCGAATTATTTCCGTGTATCTGCACGGATAAAAGGGCTTTGTTTGCGGATAAAATCGACGCATTAACTAAAAAAACACGGGCACGGCACCTCTATGACATTATATTCATGCTTTCTAATTATTTCGATATAGATACGGGCGTCTTAGCTGTTTTCGGAATAAAAGAGGCTCCCGGGAATGTTATAATGAAAAGAATTAAGGAATTTTCGAAAACTGAACTGAAAAAGCAAGCCGAAACCCTGAGGCCTTTTCTATTTGAAGAAAACGAAGCGGATTTGATCGTAAATGCGCCGGAAATAATCCCTGCGTTATTAGAAAAATATAAGAGGAAGACAGTTAAAAATTATAATAACTAATGTTAAAAGGAGGGGGGGTATGGTAAAAAGAAGTTTCGATGAAATCAAAATAGAAGTAAAAAAACTAGTCACGGAGATAGCGGAAGTCCCGGAGAAGGATTTGACCGATGATGCCCGTTTTACCGAAGATCTGGGTGTTGACAGCATGAAGGCTTTGGAGATTGTTGCCTGTCTTGAAAAAAAGTTAAAAATAACCATTACTGAAGAAGAAATCCCCAAAATCCGTTCCTTGGGAGATGTTTACAAGATCGTGGAAAAAAAAGTAAAAAAATAGGATATGGAGAAAAACTGGGATATACGGAAGATCCAAGGCATCCTTCCTCAAAAGTACCCGTTTCTTTTCATAGACCGGGTGCTTGATGTTGATGAAGAAAACGGCAGGATAACCTGCCTCAAGAACGTCACTATCAACGATTATTTTTTCGAGGGGCATTTCCCGGATGATCCTGTTTTACCAGGGGTTATCATTATCGAAGCCATGGCGCAGGCAAGTATTCTGTTGTTCTCGGTGTTGAAACCGGATATCGCGGCAAAAAAAATGGATTATTTTTTAGGCAAAGTCGAGGTAAGGTTCCTGAAGCCGGTTAGGCCGGGGGACTGTTTAGTTTTGGAAGTAACCAGGAATAAAATACTCGCGTATGCCGGGATGGTAAAGGCAGCGGCCCGGGTGTGTGATGAGACGGCAGCCGAGGGCGAATTAATGTTTGGAGTTAAAGAAAAAAATGGAGCGTAAAAGGGTATTTTTTCTGACAGGCGCAACCGGATTAGTCGGGTCATATTTGTTGAAGATCTTTCTGGAAAAAGGGCACAAAGTTTACGCGTTATCGAGAAGAAAAGGCGGTAAAAGCGCATACGGAAGAGTTGCTGATGTGCTTAAATTCTGGGGCGGGCCGGCTGTCGCCAGACAGCGCAGCCTGCGCGTTGTCGAAGGGGATGTTTGTTTTAAGGATTTAGGAATCTCCCAGGCGGAGAGAAGACGGTTAATAAAAGAAACAGACGAAATCTTTCACTGCGCGGCGATAACAGACCTTAATTGGCCTTACGAGAAAATTAAGAAAGTCAATGTCGGGGGTACCCGGCATATTCTGGATTTTGCCTGGATTTGCGCAAAAAAAGGCGTTTTAAAAAAGGCCAACCATATCAGTACCGCTTGCGTTTACGGCGATTACAAGGGTGTTTTTGCCGAAAAGGATTTGGACGTCGGGCAAGAGTTTGGCAATACATATACGAGAACAAAGTTTGAGGCTGAAAAACTCGTGGAGAACTTTAGAAAAAAAGGATTATGGGTGGATATTTTTCGTCCCCCGGTAGTTGTGGGGAGTTCCAAGAATGGAAAAACCTTTCAGCTTAAGCATATATACCAGCTTATTTCTCTGTGCAGGCTTGAGATATTTGACGTTTTGCCTTTGCGGAGAGCGCGTATTAGTATCGTCCCAATCGATCAGCTCGCGGAAGCAATATATATCATCGCGCGTGAAACCAAAGAGAAAAATAAAAATTATCACCCTTTCCACAATACGATGGTGTTTTTGGAAAAGATAATCGAAGCCGCCCGGGCCGTCAAAAAATTCAAGAAACCGAAATTTGTCTATCCGGAGAATTTTAACACGGAATCATTTTCTCCGAGCCAGAAAATGATTCTCAGGGATAGTATTTCGGCGATGAGTTTTAAAGGTGTGCTTGATTCAAACGCCACCGAATTAATTTTAAAAAAACTCGGATTTGTTTTTTTAAAAAATAACGGTCGATCATTAAAAAAATAATGAAATTCGCGTATTTTTAAACGCAGAAAGTCGAGCTGTATGGATACGCTTACTCTTATAAAAAACCGCTGTTCAATAAGAAGATATAAAAAAAAGGCTATTTCTAAGAAAAAGTTAAAAAAAATTATTGAAGCTGGGGTTTGGGGGCCTTCCGTCCCCAGTTTTTTAATGATTCAACCTTGGAAATTCGTGGTGGTATTAAACGCACGCATAAAGAAAAAAATCGTAAATGCAATTCTTCGGAAATCACGGATTTCCGGGACGGGAGTCAATATAATGTTGAGTTCCGCTTCAAGAATAATTGACGCTGCTCCTGTGGTTATCCTAGTTTACAACTCGAATGAATTGGCGGATTTAAAATTTAAGTTCAAGGAGATATTTCTTAGATTCGCAAAAATTATCCCCAGGGCGGAATTGTCGGCGATTTCTGCGGCGATTCAGAATATGATTCTTGTGGCGGAAGATTTGGGGATTGGTTCTTGTTGGCTCGATATTCCTTTGTTTTGTAGTAAAGAGATTAATAAAATAATTAACGAAAACAAAAAATTAATGGCGGTTCTTACACTTGGATATTCATCTGAGAAAGGCAAACGTGCTCATAGAAAACCATTAATAGAAATGGTGAGGGTTGTTTAATATGCGCGAAAAATACGATGTGGTTATAGTTGGTGCAGGGATAGGTGGTTTGGTTTGTGGGTGTTATTTAGCTAAAGCAGGCTTGAAAGTATTGATTATTGAACAGCATAATAAACCCGGTGGATATTGCACTTCTTTTGAAAGAAAAAGATATAAATTTGATGTAGGAGTACATTATTTGGGGTCAATGGGGAGTGGAATTTTAAAAAAAGTTTTACAAGAATTAGAAATATGGCTTGATGTAAAACGTATTAATCCTACTGATAAAATAATTTTGCCCAAAAATATCGTTTATATAAAAGATAATTATTTTGATACTATGGAGGGTTTTAAGAGAAATTTTCCTTTAGAAGCAAGAAATATCGAAAACTTTTTTAATTATATTTTAAAGAGGGATTTTCTGACGATCTATTCCGAGGTTAGAAAAAAGACATTTAAAGAAGTTTTGGATGCATATTTTAAGGATAGCAGAATTAAGGCAATATTTAGCCTTTTGTTGGGGAATATAGGGCTTTCTGCAATGAATGCCGCGGCAGTTCCCGCTATAATCTTGTTTAGAGAATATATTTTAGATAATGGATATTACCCTAGAGGCGGAATGCAAAGCTTACCTGATAAGTTAGTGGATAGTTTTGTAAAAGGGGGAGGGGTAATATTATATTCAAAACGGGTTACTAAGATAAGCACTAACAGTTCAATTTTTTCTGTTGAGTTGGAAACCGGTGAAAAGCTTTTTTCTAAAACAGTCGTGTCGAATGCAGATGCAAATGAAACTTTTAAAAATATTTTAAGTATAAAAACCAAAGAATCTTTGTTAATAAATAGATTAGTTTTTTCTTCGTCTATGTTTTTGGTGTATCTTGGTTTGAAAATCGATGTGGGGAAGATATTACCTGATAAAGCTAATATTTGGTATTTTGATACGTATAATATTGATAGGCTTTATTCTTATATGACTAAGAATGTAGTAATAGGAAAATTGCAATGTTTATTTTGTTCTTTTCCATCAATGCATGATTTAAATGTTTATCAGAATAATAGTTCAACAATGATTCTTTCTATTCATGCACCCTATAAAAATGAGAGTTTTTGGAGGAACAATAAATTAGTCGTAGGGGATAAGATGATTTGTAAGGCATCAGAGCTTATCCCGAATCTAAAGAAATATATTGAAGTAACGGAATATGCAACTCCGCATACTTTTTTTAAGTATACGAGCAATAGAAAAGGTTCGTTTGTGGGGTGGCTATCGATCCCTAAACAAATAAATAGTTCACTTTTGCCTCAAAAAACTTCTGTAAAAGGGTTATATCTTGTAGGGCATTGGACATCTATGGGATATCCTGGTTATGGAGGGATTCCTAATGTAGCATTTTCTGGAAGAAGAGGCGCAATGTTAATCTTAAAGGATTTAAGGATGAAATGGGCTTTTGGTGATATTAAACTATGAATATTTATTCTCTCCCTCAACTAATTACGGCTATTATACTTTTAGTTTTAGTTTTTTTTCTATATCGTAGTCGAAAAACAGAAGAAAGTCTTTCTTTTGCTCTTATGTGTGTGGGCGGGGCGATTTGGCTTTTTTCTTTTTTTATAATGTTTAATCTGGACGATTCTCACTATACATTAGCCCTTTTTTGCGGAAGATTTGGGTATTTAGGGGTAACTTTTATTCCGGTGATGTATTATTGGTTTGTTATTAGTTTTCTTAAAATAAAAAGTAAAATTTTACCGTTTGTTATTATACTAGGTATTATCTTTATTTTGTTTGATATGTTCACGCCTTTTGTAGTAAGAGGTTTGTATAAATTTTTTTGGGGTTATTATCCTCAAAGAGG
This sequence comes from Candidatus Omnitrophota bacterium, assembly GCA_041653035.1. Lineage (GTDB taxonomy): Bacteria > Omnitrophota > Gorgyraeia > Gygaellales > Profunditerraquicolaceae > JAQTZX01. The sequence goes on along the minus strand of JBAZGE010000004.1, from coordinate 22,191 downwards.
AATATTACATCCTTATTATTTATTTTATACCATTTCTTTATTTGCTATATGTTTAAGACATTTATATATTGGTTATTTTAAGAGTTCGACTTCCACTGAAAAATTAAAAATAAAGTATGTTTTTTGGGCATTTTTATTGGGGAATTTCGGAGCGATAGATTTTATTCCGAACTATAATTTTGAATTTTATCCATTTGGTTGTGTTAATATTACAATTTTTAGTTCCATTATTGCCTATTCGATTATTAAATATCGCCTCATGGATATCAACATCGCCATTACCCGTACCGGTATACTGTTTGTTGTTTCTGCGATTGTCCTGGGAATCCCGTTTTTCCTCGTTAAATGGTTCTATAGATTATTTTCAGATGCGCTGGGGCCTGTTTTTTGGTCTTTGCCACTTCTTGGCATCGTGGCTTTTTTAGCATCAGTAGGGCCTTTTATCTATATCTACCTTAATCGTAAGGCTGAACGCGCGCTTTTGCGCGAACAGCGCCGGTATCAGGATATCCTTAAACATGCGGCTATCGGGATGACGCGTATCCGGGATCTTCATAAATTAGTTAATCTTATTGTTCATATTGTTACCAAAACCGTTAAAATTTCTCATTCCGCGATTTATTTGTTTGATCAGAAATCGGAACAATTCCTTTTGGAGGCTGGGAGAAATGTCAGGGGGAACCAGATCACTTCCATAAATAAGAATTCCACGCTTATGCTTTGGTTTAAAGAGCATCCGGTTCCGTTTATCTATGAGGAGGTCCAGCGCAGGGCGCAGGAAAATCCTAATCTGGTTTATAGGGAAATTGAAGAACAGATGAGAGAGCTTAATGCTGCAGTTATTATTCCGAGCTTGCTGGAAACCAAGATATTAGGGTTTCTCGTGCTGGGTGAAAAGCGTTCAAAACGGACCTATAGCGATTCCGACCTTGAGGTTTTTTACGTGCTGGCTTCGCAGGCGGCGCTGGCAATTGAGAACGCGCGGTTCATCCTGGAAGCGAGGTTCATCCAGGAGCAGATCGCGCATACCGAAAAGATGGCTACTATCGGGACTATGGCTGACGGGCTTTCACACCAGATAAACAACCGTTTTCACGCCTTGTCGCTTATTACCGAAGATACCGTTGATACCATGAAGAGGTTCGATATTTCCGCCTATGCCGCGCCTTTACAGGATGTTTTTAGCAAGATCAGTTACGCGTTAGGGCGCATCCAGGCTAATGTTCAGCAGGGGGGGGATGTGGTGGAAGGGATGTTGAAATATACCCGCAAAGGCGGGCATGAACGGGAACCGTTGTCTCTTGAACGGGTCCTTGACGGGACCCTGGATATGCTGCGCTATAAGATAAAACTGGAAGCCATCGATATTGTCCGGGAATTTTCACAGGATATTCCCACTATTAAAGGGAATCTCGTACAGTTGCAGGAGGTTTTTTTCAACCTGATGGACAATGCCTATGATTCCATGATGGAACGCAAGGCGGCTTTCCAGGAAGAGGGATACCGCGGGAAGATCATTATTAAGGCGGAAGAATTCGATCTCGACTTCCTCCGCATAACCATCGAAGATAACGGGATGGGAGTGAAGAAAGAAGACCAGAAGAAGATCTTTACCCCGTTTTTCACCACTAAGATATCTTCTCATAAAGGGACCGGCCTCGGTTTATACGTGATCCGCAGGATAATCGTTGACATGCATGAGGGGGGCGTCGGTTTTGAGTCGGAGTATAAACGGGGTACCAGGTTTTTAATCGATCTGCCTATAATAAAATAGCGACGACAGAGCCGTAAAATTCTTGAACAAATCGGCTAAATTGTGTTATAATCATTTCCAGTCAAGTTCTTGTAAATAAGGAAATAGTAAGGGGGTAATAATGGCCCGGTTACTTATTGTTGACGACGAAGCTGATGTCCGCGAATTCGCGGCAAATCTTTTCCGCAAGCGCAAGATCGACGTGGATACCGCCGCTAACGGCACAGAGGCTTTGGAGAAAGTGGCCAAAGCGATTCCGGAACTTATCCTTTTGGATATTTCGATGGAGGGGATGGACGGTATTGAAACCCTTGAGCGGGTTAAGCAGATCGACCGGAATATCAAGGTTATCATGGTGACCGGAAAACAAGGGGATGAAGACGAGGCTTTTAACCGCTGTAGAAATTCCGGCGCCTTGGATTATATTCATAAACCCTTGATCCTGGATGAGTTGGAACGCATCGTGATGGGCGCTCTGCGTAAAGAGATGTGAGGTTATTATAGATATCCGTATGTTGTCCAGATCGGTAGATTACAAAAAAGAACTGGAGCTCGCCGCCAAGAACATGATCCTGGTGCATGAGCCGGACGTGTTGATCAAGCTTATTGTGCGCATGGTGGTCAATAAGTTAAAGATAAGCCACGCGGCGATCATGCTGCATAAACAAGGCGAAAATATATACGTTTCTACGGTTTCCCGCGGCCCCTTAGGTTTAAAGATGCCGCAAGGGTTTATCCGTATGGATACTAATAATGCCCTGGTGAGCTTATGCAGTGATGTAAAAAAAAAGAAGTTACTGAAAAGCGACGCGGTTGTCTATGAGGATGTAAAGAAAATGTTGAAGCGGGGAGATATGGATGATCATTCCCGCGGTCTGTTTGTTACTGCCCTGCAGCAGATGGAGATTTTTGAGGCAACGGTTTGTATCCCCAGTTTTTTTCATCATGATCTGCTGGCTCTTTTATTCCTGGGGCGGAAAAAGAATAAACAGCGGTTCCATAAGGATGAACTCGATTTTATCGCCGCCCTTGCTTCCGATGTGGCGATGGCTATTCGCAACGCCCAGCTTTTTCAGTCCCTCAAAGAAGAGCTTGAAAAGAAACATCAGTTGTTTTTGCAGACCAGTATTGCCCTGGCCGCGGCTATCGACGCCAAAGACCATTATACTCATAATCATATTATGCGGGTGGCTGATCTCAGCCTGGCCATTGCCGGTAAGATCAGCCGGAAATATAAAGTCGATTTTAGCGATCAATTCCTGGAAGACCTGAAGATCTCCAGTCTCCTTCATGATATAGGGAAAATAGGCGTACCGGGGTCGATATTGAATAAACAAGGGCCATTGACGCCGGAGGAACGGCAAAAGATCCAAGATCATCCGTTGATAGGGATAGCGATTTTAGAGCATGTCAAGGATCTGGAAAACGCTGCCGTGGGGGTTAAATATCATCATGAGAGATATGACGGCACGGGGTATCCGCAGGGTTTGAAGGGGGAAGATATTCCTATAATGGCGGCGATAATCGCGGTGGCCGATTCATTCGACGCCATGACTACGGACAGGCCTTACCGCTCCGGCTTATCTAAAGAGGCTACTATGAAAGAAATCGAACGACTGAGCGGCCTACAGTTCCATCCCCAGGCTGCTTCCGCAATAATCGAGCTCTACCACGAAGGTAAAATTTAGTTATGTCCGCAAAACGCGTGCTTTTACTGTATATTTCGGAGATATCGGGCCACCGGAGCGCCGCTCTGGCTATCGAAAGGGCGCTCAAAATAGCGGAGCCTTCGACCGAGATACTTTGTCTTAACGCGTTCCGGTACACCAATCCGTTTTCGGAGAGGATCGTCAACCGGATCTATTCCGCGGTCATTCAGAAAACCCCGGCGGTGTGGGAATTTCTCTATGACAATCAGAAGGTGATCAAACGGCTGGATAATTTCAAAAAAAGGATAAATAAGCATAATTCGCCGAAGCTGAAAAAGATTTTTGACAAATTCAAACCCGATATCGTGGTTTGTTCCCAGGCGTATCCGTGCGGGATGGCCGCCGGATACAAAAAAATCTACGGTTCTTCTATTCCCCTGGTGGGGATTTTGACCGATTATGTCCCGCATTCCTTCTGGCTTTATGATGAAGTTGATTATTACATAGTTCCCGCCCCGGAAGTGGGTGAGCGCCTGCAGAAGAAAGGCGTGCCGGCGCATAAGATCAAACCGCTGGGGATCCCGATCGATCCCAAGTTTAACGAACCGGTGGATAAGGGGAAAGTTTTGCAGAAAATGAATCTTCTCCCCGGAGTAAAAAATATCCTGATCATGGGAGGGGGGCAGGGGCTGGGGCCGATCAAAACCATTATTGATTCCCTGAAAAAAGTGAAAACCGATTTTCAAGCCCTTGTTGTGACCGGGATCAATAAAAAGTTGTATAACTCCCTCAGTAAAAGCGTCCGGGATTACAAAAAAAGTTTCCTCGTCCTGGGGTATGTCAACAACATTAACGAACTGATGAGTATCTCGGATATCATTGTCAGTAAACCCGGGGGGATTACCACGTCGGAAGCGCTGGCAAAGAGGCTTCCGATGGTCATTATCAAGCCTATCCCGGGCCAGGAAGAGAATAATACCGTGTATTTAACCGGAAAGAACGCCGCGGTTAAGCTGGATGACCCCCGGGAAGCCGGACGCGTTATTGAAGAGTTGTTGTTGAATCGAGATGCCCTGGCCCGGATCCGCGCATCCGCGGGCGCGATCGGCAAACCGAATTCCGGCATGGATATCGCTAAGTTTGTGTTAAAGGCAGCCACGTGATATGTTTAACTATTTTTTGTACCGGATCGGCCAATTTATCGCTTCGCGTCTTCCTTTAAAGGCGGCATACGCGGTGGCGGTTATTCTTTCGGATATACGGTACTTTTTCGCTTTTGAGGATAACCGGAACGTAAAGTCGAACCTGAGGACTATTTTCCCCCGGAAGAATGTCGGGGAGATCCGCAGGATTCGCATACACATGAACAGGAATTTCGTCAGATACCTGGTTGATTTTTTCCGTTTCCAGGAATTGGACGGGGAGTATATCAAAAGATATGTGCGGGTGGAGAACCTGCAGGTATTGGATCAGGTGCTGGCACAGGGAAACGGATGTATCGTGTTGACCGCCCACTTGGGCAATTGGGAACTGGGCGGGGTTGTCCTTGCCCAGCTTGGATACCCGTTATGGGCCGTTGCCCTGCCGCATAAATCAAAAATGGTGGACAGGTTTTTTAACTTTCAGCGGGAAAGTAAGGGGCTTCGGGTTATTCCCCTCGGGAAAGCGTTCATCAAGTGCGTCAATATCCTGAAATCGAACGAAGTGATCGCGCTGGTCGGGGACAGGGATTTCACCAAGGACGGGGGCATATTGGTTGATTTTTTCGGGAAATCCGCGTATCTGCCCAAAGGGCCGGCGATGATATCGTTGATGACCGGGGCTCCTATTATTCCGGCGTTCATGATCAGAAATAAAGTTTATGAGGGTTTTACCATGAGGTTTGAGAATCCGGTTGTTTTAAACGGCGGAGAGAAACCATCGGCGCAAAACGGAAAGTCTTCCCGGATCAGGAAGGTGGGGGATGAAGAAGTGAAGAAACTTACCGAGTCCTGCGCCCGGGTAATGGAAGAGTACATCAAAAAATTTCCCGAACAATGGTATATGTTCAAGAAGTTCTGGGCGGAGTAGAGGAAAATGAAAGTTTGCGTGTTAATTCCCACCTATAATGAGTCTGAGGCGATCGGCGGATTGGTGAAGAATATCCGGGCGCAGAATTTAGATGTGTTTGTTATCGACGACGGTTCTGCGGATAATACCGCGGAAATCGCGCGGCAGAGCGGAGCGGTGGTCTTGAGGAATCCCGTCAATAAAGGGAAGGGGGCATCGCTTATCCGCGGGTTTGAGTACGTTCTGGGCAGGGGGGTTGACGCGGTTATTACCATGGACGGGGACGGCCAGCATTCTCCCGATGAAATAGGCTCTTTCCTGCAGCGCGCCGGAAGTTCGGATGCCGGGATCATCGTCGGGAACAGGATGTCGGCGGTGAAAAATATGCCCGTTGTCCGTATTATGACTAATACCTTCATGTCCTGGTTGATATCAATAAAAGCGAAACAGCATATTCCGGACACGCAATGCGGCTACCGCTTTCTTAACCGGGCGGTGATAGAGAAACTTTCTCTGACGACCTTTAAATATGAGACTGAGACCGAGATATTGATCCAGGCGTCGCAGGCGCACTTCAAGATCGAATCCATTCCCATTAAGACCATTTACGTCAGAGAAAAAAGCAGTATCAACCCTTTTATTGATACGTGGCGGTTTATCAGGTTTATTCTCGGTATCAGATCATGAGCCGGGAAGTCCCGATGGGCTATACGGCGGCGCGGGAACTTATGGTTGAGGAACAGTTGCGCTCCCGAGGAATAACGGATAAAAAAGTTCTTGATGCGTTCTTTAAGGTGGAGCGCCACCGTTTCGTCCCGGTGAAGGAAAAAGAATTTGCTTACGCGGATTATCCTTTGCCTATCGGAGAGGGCCAGACCATATCCCAGCCGTACATTGTTGCTTTGATGACGGAATCTTTGGATTTGCGCGGTAATGAACGGGTACTTGAGATCGGCACCGGTTCCGGTTATCAGACGGCTATTCTGGCGGAAATTGTAAAGGAAGTTTTTACCGTTGAACGGTTAGAACCCCTGGCACAGCAGGCGCAAAAGGTACTCATCGAAGAATTGGCATACGGCAATATCCATATTAAAAAAGACGATGGGACAATGGGTTGGAAAGAAGAATCTCCCTTTGACAGGATTATCGTTACTGCCGCCTCTATGGATATTCCCGTGCCTTTGGTAGAACAACTTGATGATAACGGCAAGCTTATTTTGCCGCTTGGGGATCCGTATGGCCAGATGCTCACGGTGGCCGAAAAAAAAGACGGTGTCTTGAAATATAATCAGATTTGCGGCTGCGTATTTGTGCCGCTCATCGGTAAATACAGCGGAAGACCGCACTAAACCCATGATACACATCTATACCGGTAACGGGAAAGGGAAGACAACCGCTTGTTTAGGGCTGGCCATACGCGCGGCCGGAGCGGGCATGAAGGTTTTTTTCTGTCAGTTTGTAAAGAATACCCGCTGCAGTGAGCTGGTTTCTCTGAAAAAGATAAAAAATATTTCTTTAGAGCAGTTCGGGAGCGGATGTTTTATCAGGAAGAAAGTAAGCCCCCGAGATATAAAGGAGGCGGAGGCGGGTTTGCGTAAAGCCCGAGCGGTCATTAACCGAAGGCGCCATCAGATGGTGATCCTCGATGAGATACACGTTGCGGTGCGTCTGGGGCTGTTGGATGTTGGAGAGGTTATTTCTCTTATTGAAAACACTCCGCCGGGAATTGAATTGATCCTTTCCGGGCGCCATGCCCATCCGAGGGTTCTCCGGAAGGCCGACCTGATAAGTGATATACGGGAAGTCAGGCATTATTACCGGAAAGGCGTAAAAGCCCGCCGGGGGATCGAGTTTTAAATTATTCCCGCCGGAAAAGGGGATTTCTTGAAGAAAAAAGGGGACGGTTCTATTTTTTGCTCTCGACCGCGAGTCTAAAAAAATAGAACCGTCCCCTTTTTTCTCCATTTTCTCGATTTTTTTTGCTTGACAAAATTAATTTATGGTAGTACAACCGATATAGTTGAAGCTTCAGTAGTAGAATACAATTTGGAATATACAGGTTAAGGGAAATCCGTGAGCCCACAAGGCGTAATCGGATACGGTCCCGCCGCTGTAAAGAGGGACGAAATTCCGGAATCGAGCCACTGTCCTGGTATGTGGGACGGGAAGGCAAGGAAGAGTAGGAAGAACTCTAAGTCAGAAGACCTGCCTGTATATGTTTTGAGGAATTCCTCGTGGATAGGGCTAAGTATTAAACTTGGGTGCAACCCGCCATCAATATCGTGGCGGGTTTTTTTATTGTATGGGAAGAACACGGATAAAAATGATAAACATTGATAAAGAAACTGTCGCGAAATACCTCTTTTGTCATCCTGAGGGAGGCCACATTCCCCTTCGTTACGCGGGGCAGTATAAAACATTTTTTTTAATCGTTCTGTTTTTTTTGATGTTTTTTTTCTCTCCTGCGGCGAAGGCGAAAAGTTTGAGGATCATTTCGCTTGCTCCGGCAACGACCGAGATCCTGTTTGCTTTAGGGCTGGATGAAGAGATCGTGGGCGTCAGTTCTTTCTGCGATTACCCGGAAAAAGCCCTTTCCAGGGAAAAAGCCGGTTCCTTCAGCCGGCCTAATATGGAAAAAATAATCTCCTTAAAACCTGATATCATTTTCTGCACAGGCCTTGAACAAAGCGGCACGGTTGTGGAATTGCGCCGGTTAGGGTTGAATGTTTTCGTGAGCGACCCTGCTTCAATGGATGAATTATATGCTTCAATACGGGAGATCGGGCTGCGTACCGGCAAAACGCGGGAAGCGGAAAATATCATCCGGGGTATGGCGGAAGAAATTGAAGAAGTGAAATCCCTCCAGAAAAACGCACCGCCCGGTAAAAAACCAAAAGTTTTTGTCGAGATTTGGCAGAGCCCTTTAATGACGGCCGGTAAAGGGTCGTATTTGGATGAGTTATTGAGGCTGGCCGGGGGGGAGAATATCGCTTATGATACGGTGAGGCCGTATTGTTATTTCAGCGCGGAGCAGGTTATAAAACGCGACCCGGACTGTATATTTTTGACGTACATGGACAATACCGATCCTCTGCAGAAGGTTGGGCGCCGGTTCGGCTGGGAGCATGTTTCCGCGGTCAGAAATAAACGCGTGTATAACGATATCGACGCGAACCTGATCCTGCGTCCCGGCCCCCGCGCGGCACAAGGAGTGCGGGAACTTTATAAACGCCTGTATCCTTAAATTATGGAAAAACGCCACTTGGGAAAATTTTTACTGCTGGCAGTTTTATTGTTTATCGCGGTCGTTTTCGCGATTTTAAACGGGCCGGTGCGCATTCCGTTCAAGGAACTGTTTCTTGAAGGGAACAGGCAGATCCTGTATTTGAGATTACTGCGCGTGTTACTGGCGGCTATTACCGGCAGCGGCCTGGCGGTTTCCGGGGCCGCTTTGCAGGCGATATTGCGGAATCCGCTTGCCGAACCGTATTTATTAGGCACTTCCAGCGGTGCGGGATTGGGGGCGGTTCTTGCCATCATCACCGGATTGTCTTCGTTTTTCCTTCCCGCGGTTTCATTCCTGGGCGCTCTGGTAAGCATGGTTTTTGTCTATTACCTGTCAAAACGGGGGAACCGGATCCCCGTGGAATCTTTTATCCTTTCCGGCGTGATCGTGTCTTTGTTGTGTTCGGCGGTGATCGCTTTTCTTGTTTCAGTATCCCCGAATGAGGCTTTGCATGGGGTGGTCTGGTGGCTGTGGGGAAGCCTGCAGATGTATGATGTTAAACTGCTTTTAATCGCCGCGGCCATCGTTATCCCGTCGATGGCAATCCTGTATGTTTTTTCCCAGGATCTTAACGCCGTCAGTATCGGGGAAGAAGACGCTCTTCACCTGGGCATAAAGATCGAAAAGATAAAAAAAATAATATTTTTTCTGACTTCACTGATAACCGCCGGCCTGGTGTGTGTTTCAGGCGTGATCGGTTTCGTGGGGTTGATCCTGCCGCATATTACCCGTTTGTGGGTGGGGCCGAATCATCGCGTGCTTCTTCCGGCTTCCTGTCTGCTGGGAGCGGTATTCATGATCGTTTGCGATCTGCTGGCGCGCACGGTGTACGCTCCTTTTGAAGTTCCTATCGGGGTGATTACCGCTTGTGTGGGAGCGCCGGTGTTCATTGTGTTGATGAAAAACAGGCAACGAGGGAAATAAAGTGAGTAAACCGGTAAACATTATAGCCGCGCATGATATTTCCGGAGGATACACGGATATTCCTGTCATAAAAGATTTTTCTCTGGAAGTGAAAACGGGGGAATTTTTGGGTATTATCGGGCCGAATGGCTCCGGGAAATCAACGCTCCTGAAACTGCTCAGCCGGGTATTAACGCCTTCCCGGGGAACTATTTCTTTCCTGGGGGAAGATATCCGGCGTATGGATCAGAGAGCGTTCGCCCGGAAAACGGCTTTTGTTTCCCAGGACACCAATATCTATTTCCCTTTCAGCGTGATGGAAATTACCCTTATGGGCAGGATCCCTCATTTGGGGAGATTGCAGGGAGAGACTAAAAGGGATATTGAAATAGCCGAGCAGTCGCTTGCTTTGACCGATGTCTTTTCACTGAAGGATAAATTGATCGATGAATTGAGTTCAGGCGAGCGGCAGAGGGTCATTATCTCCCGCGCCCTGACCCAGGAACCTTTGCTTTTATTCCTGGATGAACCTACGGCGCATCTGGATATCGGCCACCAGATACAGATACTTGATCTTTTGTATAAACTTAATTCCCGTAATGGATTGACTATTGTGGTGGTACTGCATGACCTGAATCTTGCCGCGGAATATTGCGGCCGGATCATATTCTTGAACGACGGCAGGATCTTTAAAAACGGCAGGCCGGAAGATGTTCTTACGTACCAGAATATCGAGGCCGTTTATAAAACAGTGGTTGTGGTGAACAAAAATCCATTTACCGGTAAGCCCTTTGTGGTACCGGTTTCCGAGGAACGATGCAGACAACGATAATCCTTATACGGCACGGACAGACCAGTTGGAACGCGGAAAAACGATACATGGGCGATTCGGATATCCCGCTTGACCGCACGGGTATCGAGCAGGTGAAAAAACTGGGCAAAAAATTGCATGAGATACCTGTTCACCGGGTTTATTGTAGTGATCTCAGACGCGCCGTGCAGTCCGCCGGACTTCTGTTTGCCGGAAAGACTTTACGAATAATGCCTGAATTAAGGGAAATGAGCTTCGGGATCTTTGAAGGTTTGCGCTATTCGCAAATCATGAAGAAATATCCCGAAATAGCTAAAGGTTTCATGGAAAATCCGTTTGAGACCGTGATCCCGCGGGGCGAACACCCCCGGGATTTCAGGAGGCGGGTGTTGAGAGCGTTCAAAAAGATCGTTTCGCGCGACAAGAACAAAACCTCAGTAATCGTCACGCACGGCGGCCCGATACGCATCATCTTAAATGATATCGAACGGCCAAAAAATATCTGGGATATCATCGTTCCGCCTGCCAGCGCGCATATTATTGAAATAACCGGTCCTTCTCAATACGCAATATCTGCCTGCCTGCCGGCAGGCGCGGTACGCGATATGAATTCCAGCGAGAAAGGTAGTTTACGATGTCTAAAATAGTCTTTATAACAGGCGGTGCCAGGAGCGGAAAGAGTTCTTTTGCCTTGAAGCTGGCAAAGGCGGAAAAAGGCGTGCGGGTGGCTTTTGTGGCTACCTGTCAGGCTTTGGACAATGAGATGAAAGAACGTATCCGGCGGCATAAAAGATCCCGTCCGTCATCCTGGAAGACGTTTGAAGCCCCTCTGGATCTTGCGCCGGTCCTCAAAAAGGCGATTTTCCGACATCCGGTGATCATCGTCGATTGTCTTACGCTTATGGTTTCAAATTTAATGATGCGGGAAGAAAAAGAAAAGCGTATCACCGCACGGTTCAGGAAAGCTTTGCAGGTTCTAAAAAAAAGCGATTCTTTAGTTATTATAGTTTCGAACGAGGTGGGTTTGGGTATTGTCCCGGAGAATGGCCTGGCCCGCGAATTCCGGGATATCGCGGGCAGGATCAATCAGATAGCCGCGCAAGAAGCCGAAGCGGTTTATTTTACGGTTTCCGGCATCCCCTGGAGGATAAAATAGTATGCGTACCCTGCAGAAGGTCATCGGCAGTATCAAGGGAATAGACGAACGGATCATGATTAAGGCCCAACAAAGGCTCGACAGCCTTACGAAACCCCCGGGCAGCCTGGGCAGGCTGGAAGAACTGGCCCGGGTGATCGCCGGGATAACCAGCAAGGCTATGCCGCGGTTGGAAAAAAAAGTCATCTTCACGCTTGCCGCGGACCACGGTGTGTGCGCGGAGAATATAAGCGCGTTCCCTTCGGAGGTTACCGCGCAGATGGTCCATAATTTTTTGAACGGAGGCGCGGGGATAAATGTTTTAGCCAAGCATATCGGGGCGAGAGTGGTGGTCGCGGACTTGGGCGTAAAATCAGATTTCGAATCCCGATTTTCTAAAAGGTTGAAACAAAAAAAAGTTAATTTAGGGACGCATAATTTTACCCTTGGGCCGGCGATGAGCGGGGAGGAGGCTCTTCTTTCGGTTCAGAACGGCATTGATATTTTTGAAGATGAATTTTCGAAGGGAATAGATATTATCGGGACCGGAGAGATGGGGATCGGGAATACTACCTCATCCAGCGCAATAACCGCTTGTATCACGCGAAAAGACCCTGCTGAGGTGGCCGGTAGAGGTACCGGCCTGGATGATCAGGCGCTCCAGCATAAGATAGGCGTTATCCGTAAGGCTTTAGAAGTGAACCAGCCGGATCCCGGTGATGCTTTGGATGTGCTTTCAAAAGTCGGAGGGTTTGAGATCGGAGGCTTGGCCGGGATAATGCTGGCAGCTGCTTCCCGTAAAGTTCCCGTAGTCCTGGATGGTTTTATTTCCGGTGCCGCCGCTTTGATCGCCGTTGGTTTACAGCCGAAGGCCAAGGAGTATATGATCGCCAGCCATCGTTCCGTGGAACGAGGGCATACGGTTCTTCTGGAGTATCTGGGTATCGAGCCGATTCTGGATCTTGATCTCAGGCTGGGAGAGGGGACAGGAGCGGCTCTGGGTATTTTTATCGCTGAGGCGGCAACAAAAATATTGACCGGGATGGCCACTTTTCAGCAGGCCCGGGTATCCGGAAGAAAGAAGACACTATGAACAATCTGCTTTTAGCCTTACAGTTCCTGACCATGGTGCCGCTAAAGGTCAACGATGCTGATGCGAAGAATATGGGTTTGTCACTTTTGTATTTTCCCGCCGTGGGGTTGTTGTTAGGCCTGTTTTTGGTATTCCTGGATCATATCCTGGTTTTCTTGGGATTTCAACCGTTGGCTATTGGTATTGTTCTGGTGGTTTCATTGATCGTAGTAACGGGAGGTATTCACCTGGACGGCCTGGCAGATACCGTTGATGCTCTGGCAGGAGGCGGGGATCGGGAACGGATTCTGCGGATCATGCGTGATCCGCACATCGGAGCGATGGGGGTTTTAAGCCTGATAAGCATCCTTCTTTTAAAGATAGCGTTTCTCGTTTCTTTGGATGCCCATACGCTTTTAATAGCTCTGCCGTTGATGTGCGTGCTCAGCCGGTGGTCGATGGTTTTCCTTATGTTTATCTTTCCTTATGCCCGTCAGGAAGGTAAGGCAAAGGTGTACATGCAAGAACGTAACAAAGTGGTTTTTATTTCAGCGTTTATAATCGCGCTCTTATGCGCGGTCTTGCTGATGGGGCTCAAGGGGATGCTTATTTTCGCAGTTGCGGCCGTATGCGCGTATGAACTGGGAAAATTAATTAACCGCAGGATCGGCGGGATAACCGGTGACACCATAGGGGGGATAAGCGAAGTGTTGGAAGTAATCACGTTGTTTTGTATCATCATGATAAAGAGGGGCGAAATATGGTTGATGTAGCTTTTGCCGTTTCCTGGAGCGGAGGAAAAGACAGTTGCCTTGCTTTACATAAGGCGCTTGGTTGTGGATATAAAGTTAAATGTCTGCTTAATTTTGTTTCACGGGGCACTAAACGCGGCTGTTTCCACGGTATTGAAACCCGCCTTATGCAGGCGCAGGCGCGCGCGATCGGGATCCCGCTGGTGCAAAAAGAAGTGAGCCCGGATATGAATGCCTATGAGCAAGAGTTTAAATCGGCGGTATCGGAGCTGAAAGAACAGGGGATCAAGGGTATGGTTTTTGGCGACATATATCTTGACGAACACAAACAATGGGTAGAACGGGTGTGTTTCGAAATTGGGATAATTCCTCTGGAACCGCTTTGGAATTTACCCGCAGAGGATGTGTTAAGGGAATTTATCGATCTGGGTTATAAAGCGGTGGTGGTAAGCGCGAAGGAAGATATTCCGCTTAATGAATTTGTGGGCAAGGTGCTGGATAAGGATATCCTGAATGAATTGAAGAGAAGGAACATCTGTCCATGCGGAGAGAACGGGGAATTCCACACTTTTGTGGTGGACGGGCCTCTCTTTCAGAAAAGAATAAAGATACGGGAGAGTGAACCGGTGTTAAAAGAAGGGTTCTGGAAACATTGGTTTTTGGATATTAAACAATTTGGAGAGGAGGATAGTATGCTATAGATATTATAATTTATCAAGAATTAGGGTTACATTGTACTTTGTATATGGAGAAATATTCTTAAATTGAAAGGCGAAATACCGTCTTGGCGAAGGAAGTCCGGGTGGAATCCCCGGCGCTGTCCCGCAACGGTAATCCTGCTAAAAACAGGCAGTCCGGTCGATCGTCAGGCGCGAGTATTCCCGAGAGAGGAGAAAAACAATGAAGGATAAATTTTTATTGCATTTTATGTTGGCGGCGCTTTCGTTAACCGGTACGGTTCATGCCGCCGGTGAAGCGGACCGCGCGGGAGAATACGATCTGGGAAATATTATCGTATCGGCCGCCAGGACAGAGATATACCAGGGAGAAACCGGCAGTTCCACAACGGTTATTACCGGCGCGCAGATAAAGAAATCAGGAGAGTCTACCGTCGATGAGGTCTTACGGGATATCCCCGGAGTTTCAGTTATCAGCAGCGGGGCTTTCGGCGGTTCAGTCCAGGTGTACCTGCGCGGCGCTAAACCGGGCCAAACCCTGGTTATGATTGACGGCGTGGAGGTCAACGACCCTATCTCTATTGACCGTTCTTTCGATTTCGCCAATTTAACCACGGATAATATCGAACGTATCGAAGTCGTGCGCGGCCCGCAATCTACCCTTTACGGTTCGGACGCCATGGCCGGCGTGATCAATATAGTTACCAAGAAAGGCACGCAAAAACCGGAAATCGGCGTGTTTTCCGAAATGGGAGCGCATAATACTTTCCGTGAGGGGGCGGAACTGCGCGGTATCGGGGGCGGCTTGAATTATTCTCTTTCTGTCGCTCGTCTTGATTCCGACGGGATTAACAAGGTTACCACCGGCAGCGAAAACGATGCTTACCGTAATACCACTGTTTCTTCCCGGTTTGGATATACGGTGTTTGAAAATAGTGAATTAAGCTTAGTTACCCGTTTTACCGACGCTAAAACCGATCTTGACGCCGCCTCGTATGATGATGACCCGAATTATATCTCCTGGTCTAAGGACTTTGCGGCAAAGCTTGCGTTTGACCAGCCGCTTAATTCATGGTGGAAACACAATATAGCTTTTTCCTGGCATTACATTGACCGCAAAGACCGTAACGAGACTGATACGGCGCATCCTTATGATTATATCCGCGACTGGTATAAAGGGGATACCCAAAAGATTGAATGGCAGAATACTTTTTCTCTCGCAAGCTGGGACACGCTCATCGGAGGTTTTGAATATGAAACAGAAAGAGGGTCTTCGTATTACTATTCCGATGGATTGTGGGGCCCTTATACAGACAAACAGGATAGAAAGAGCGTTGATAATAAAGGGTATTATTTACAAAATCAGTTTAAACTCTGGGATCGGCTTTTTATCACTCCCGGGATACGAGTGGATGATCATCAGCTTTTCGGTGCTCAAACTACCTATAAAATCTCCACAGCCTATAATATCGTTGAGACCGGCACCCGCCTGAAAGTAAACTCCGGTACCGGTTTTAAGGCGCCGTCTCTTTATCAGCTGTATTCCAGTTATGGCGATCCTTCTCTGAAACCTGATGAAAGCAAAAGTTATGATTTCGGATTTGAGCAGGGATTTTTCAGCAATAAAATATCCTTGAGCCTAACTCGGTTTCATAACGATTTCACGAATATGGTCGATTATGATTCTGCCGCCTCCAAATATAAGAACATCGGTAAGGCGCGGACCGAAGGGTATGAGGCCGGGGCTAAATTCCTGCCGTTTGATAATTTCTCTATAGGAACTAATTTTACTTATACTGATACCGAGAACAAGGAGACCGGGCTGGAATTGCTTCGCAGGCCGAAGAGGCAGGTTAATCTTGATATTGATTGGCGTTTTATACCGAAGGCGGACGTTAATCTGGGCGTAACTTATGTCGGCAGCCGCAGGGATGTGGTTTATGACGCCTACTATAATGAAAGTTTCCTTACCGACAAAGCCTATACGGTGGTTCGGCTTGCTTCTTATTACGATATAACGCGAAATTGTCGTATTTTTGCCAGGATAGAGAACCTGTTTGACAAAAAGTATCAGGAAATTCCGGGGTATGCCATGCCCGGCAGGTCTTTTTACGCCGGGATAAAAGTTACTTTTTAACCGAAGCGTAAAATTTTGCATATTAATTGCGACGTGCAGTCTATCCGAGACTATCCCTTGTCTGGTTTTAGCATGAACGGCGGGATGAAAAGTAGGGGTGGGGGTTTAGAAGCGCGTTGCGCGGGGAAAGGACGTATGTTACAATGTGGGTATGCAGGAGTCTATTCTGATAATAGAGGATGAGAAAGACATCGTTAAGATGCTGGAGTATAACCTTCAGAAAGAGGGGTTTAAAACCATCGCTTCCTATGACGGTGAATCCGGTTTCAGCCTGGCGGTACGCCGACAGCCTGCGCTTATTCTTTTGGATGTGATGCTTCCGGGTATGAATGGGCTGGAGACCTGCAAAGCGCTTAAAAAGGAAGAAAAAACCGCTTGTATCCCCGTTATCATGGTGACTGCCAAAAGCCGGGAATCGGATAAGATCGTGGGCCTGGAATTGGGCGCGGATGATTATATCACCAAGCCTTTCAGCGTCCGCGAATTGACCGCCCGCATAAAAGCGGTCCTGCGGCGCACCGGCGAAAAAGATTTGCTTCCGGGAACGTTTACCGCCGGAGATCTCGGCGTGGATTTCTCCCGTATACAGGTAACACTCAAAGGCCGGCCCGTAGCTTTGACCTCCAAGGAATTTGAGTTGTTGAAGGCTTTGATAAAAGCCAAAGGCAGGGTGTTATCGAGGGATTTTTTGCTTGATGCGATCTGGGGGTTTGAGAATGCCGTGGATATTCAGACTCGCACCGTGGACGTGCATATCCGGACCTTGCGCAAAAAACTGGGCAAAGCCGGCCGCCGTATCGTCACCGTTAAAAATTACGGATATAGATTCGAACCCCGCGGGGATGAAACAAAATAGCCTATGCCGGTCAGATTAAGTTTCAGGTTGAAATTGATCCTTTCTTATTTTTTTGTCATCGTAGTTTCTTTCCTGTTCGTTTATTATTTCCTGGATAAAAATCTCGAAGAAAATATCCTCGTCAGAAAAACCATCCTCATGGGCTTATTGTTCGCGCTGGGGCTGGCTTTTATGCTTGGTTCCGTGCTGGCTGCCCAGGCTGTCCGGCCGATCAACCGGATGATCCGTGTATCGCGCAGATTTGCATCCGGTGATTTCAGCAAAAGAATACAGGGGGAGAGCGGGGATGAGATCGGGGAGCTTGCCGCTACCCTGAACAAGATGGCGCAAGAGATCGAAGATCATATCCGGGAAGTACAGCGGCAAAATCAGCATCTGGCAGGTGTTTTTAACAGCATGATCGAAGGGGTGATCGTAACCGATAAGTCCGGGCATATCCTTTCCCTTAACCGGGCGGTGGAGGATATTTTTTCCATAATCAAAAAGGATGTCGAAGGCGGGTTTTTCCTGGAGGCCATACGCAATAACGATATTTTTGAAATTGTCGATGCGGTTTTGAAGAAGGGGGAGCCTGTTTCCGGCGAACTGCAGTTATCCTGGCCGGTGCAGAAGATCTTTCAGGTCAACGCGGTCCCGGTTTTTGAGAAAGACCGGGTCAACGGGTGCCTGACGGTCATTCACGATATCACGGAACTGAAAAAACTTGAAACCATGCGCCGGGATTTCGTGGCTAATGTTTCCCATGAGCTGAAAACGCCGTTGACTTCCATTATGGGTTTCGTGGAAACACTGCTGGAGGGCGGGCTCGACGATAAAGGCCACAGCCGCCAGTTTATGGCCATTATCCAGGAACATGCCCGTAGGTTGAACAGCCTGGTGAATGACCTCTTGGATCTTTCTTCCATTGAATCCAAAGCGGTGGTGTTGAACCGGGAAGAATTTAGTTTGAAAACGCTCACCGACAAGGTTTTTTCCGGGTTTACCACACAGATAAAGAAAAGATCCCTGCGCGTGGAAAATAAACTTCCGTCTCAACTAAGCATCAGAGCGGATAAGGCGCGCATAGAGCAGGTGATGACCAATCTTATCGATAACGCGGTTAAATTCAATAAAGATTCGGGATCGATCAAGGTTTATTCCCGAGAAGAAAGCGAAGGGTTAAAAATAACGGTTGAGGATTCCGGCGCCGGCATTCCGCTCAAGGACCTGCCGCGTATCTTTGAACGTTTCTACCGGGTGGATAAGGCCCGTTCCCGGGAACTCGGCGGGACCGGCCTGGGGCTTTCCATCGTCAAACATATCATCGAATTGCACGGCGGCCGCGCGGGCGTGGAAAGCAGCGAAGGCCTGGGTTCACAATTCTGGTTCATCCTTCCTTTATAATATTTTACATGGATTTTACCTGAGCTTAACACAACCCTCACACCGGTTTTGTATAATAACAATAAAAGGAGGAGAGTGCTATGTTAAGAAAATGGCTGTGGTTTGCGGTTGTGTCCATGTTTGCCGTGTCTTGTGCGTCCGCGGCGGGAAAAAATTCCATCCAGATAAAAGGGTCGGATACCATGGTTAATCTGGGCCAGTCCTGGGCGGAAAAATGCATGCAGGATGATCCGAAGAATTTTATCGCGGTAACCGGAGGCGGTTCAGGAACAGGGTTTTCCAGCCTTATCAGCGGCTCCTGCGATATCGCTATGAGTTCCCGGAATATAAAGGAAAAAGAGATCTCTCTGGCAAAACAAAAGGGAGTGAACCCTTTTGAGGTCAAAGTCGCATTGGACGGTTTGGCTGTCGTGGTGAATCCAAAGAATCCTGTTGATAAACTGACCATCGATCAACTGGCGCAGATCTTTACCGGGAAGATAACCAACTGGAAGGAAGCAGGCGGACAAGATGCTGTGATCGTTATCCTTTCCCGCGAGGTCAATTCCGGCACGCACGTGTATTTCAAGGAACATGTTTTGCGGAAAGGGGACGCCAACAGCAAGGAGGAATTCGCTCCGCAGGCGCTCCTGCTTTCTTCTTCCCAGGCTATCGCGGATGAGATTTCCCAGAATCCCGGCGCTATAGGATATTACGGCATGGGATATATTTCGAATAAACAGAAGGCGGTGATGGTGGCGCATGATGAAAAATCGCCATACGTCGCTCCCACCGTGGAAAATGTCATGAGCGGTTCTTATCCTATATCCCGGCCGTTATTTTTCTATGCAAACGGTGAGCCCTCGGGATTGGTAAAGAAATTCGTTGATTTCTGTCTTTCCAAAAAAGGCCAGGATATTGTAGTACAAACCGATTTCGTTCCTGTCTCCAGGTAATACCGATACTCGTGTTTATGCGTAAATTCAAAGAATTCATAATCGAAAAACTTATTTTACTGTGCGGGCTTGCTTCCATATTTTTCGTGCTGCTCATTTTTCTTTTTTTGCTTAAAGAGGGGCTGGCGGTATTCAGGTCCGTTACTCCGTTCCAATTCCTTACCGGCCGGAGCTGGTATCCTATTTCCGAGCCTCCGCAATTGGGGATATTGCCGTTGATACTCGGTTCCTTAATGGTTACCGCCGGCGCGGCGGCCATCTCTATCCCGGTGGGAGTTGCCTGCGCGGTATACATCGCCGAAATAGCGCCGGCGCAGTTTAAAGAAGTGCTTAAAAGCGGCATTGAATTATTGGCCGCTATTCCCAGCGTGGTGCTTGGATTTGTCGGGATGGTGACCCTGGTGCCCTGGGTAAAGAGCATATTCCACTTGCCTACGGGGTTGACCGCTTTATCGGGTTCGATCATGCTGGCATTTATGGCTATGCCTACTATTGTTTCCGTCGCGGAAGACGCGCTTTATTCCGTCCCAAAATCATATAAAGAGGGAGCCCTTGCCCTTGGAGCCACGCATTGGCAGGTTATTCATCGGGTCATCCTTCCGGCGGCTTCATCGGGTATTTTGGCGGCGGTCATGCTGGGTATCGGCAGGGTTATCGGAGAGACCATGGCGGTGATGATGATAACCGGAAATTCCGCGGTTATCCCGAACAGCATCCTTCAGCCGGTGCGCACGCTTACTGCCACTATCGCCGCGGAGATGGGGGAGGCCGTGGTGGGCAGTGAACATTATTTCGCTTTGTTCGCCGTCGGGATAGTATTGTTTGTGATCAGTTTTGCCGTCAATGTGACTGCGGATCTGTTTTTGCATAAGAAGGTTTCATGAAAAATCCGAAACGGTCGCAAAAGATCGCTTTTTTTATTTTATTCCTGGCTACGCTTTTGATCGTGGTCCCGGTCGGGCTCATTGTCGTTATCATCATCCAGAAAGGCCTTCCCGCAATCAATTGGCAGTTCCTTTCCGATATGCCCCGGCAGGGGATGCGCGCGGGGGGTATTTTTCCGGCGATCATTGGAACGGTTTATCTGGTTGCCGGAGCGATCATTTTTGCCCTGCCTATCGGCGTATTAGCGGCTGTTTACCTGAGCGAATATGCCGGGAATAATTTTCTTACCCGGATCGTTAAACTGGCGATCGTCAACCTCGCCGGCGTACCGTCGGTAGTGTACGGGTTATTCGGTTTGGCTTTATTCGTGGTTTTTTTCAGGTTTGGCGCTTCCATTCTCGCCGGTTCGTTTACCCTCGGAATAATGATCCTGCCGATCATTATTACCACTTCGCGCGAGGCGCTGGAAAGCGTGCCGTCTTCATTCCGAGAGGTAAGCCGTTCTCTGGGCGCCAGTAAGTGGCAGACTATCCGGTATATTGTTTTGCCGAACGCCCTTTCCGGCATACTCACCGGCACTATCCTGGGGTTGGGCCGCGCGGCCGGGGAAACTGCGCCTATTCTTTTTACGGTAGCCGCGTTCTATCTTCCGCAGCTGCCGCATTCCGTATTCGACCAGGCTATGGCCTTGCCGTACCACCTGTATGTTATTTCAACGCAGGTCCCGAATGTTGATGAAAAAGTGCGTTACGGAACGGCACTGGTACTTCTGGCGCTGGTTTTATTCATGAATCTGGTGGCGATCATCATACGGTATAAATTCAGGAAAATGAAAAAATGGTAGCTTTTTCGATCCGAGATCTGAATATCTGGTTTGGCGGTATCCATGCTTTGCAGAATCTGACCATGGATATTCCGTCCAAAGAAATACTGAGCGTCATCGGCCCGTCCAACAGCGGAAAAACCACGTTTTTGCGTATGCTTAACCGGCTCAATGAGCTGGATGCGAATTTCAGGATGAGCGGGGCAATCGATTTCGCGGGAAGTGACTTGCGGAAGATGGAGGTTGAACTGGTGCGGAAAAAAGTGGGAATGGTCTTTGCTTTGCCTTTGCCGCTGCCCCTTTCTGTCTTTGACAATGTCGCCTACGGCGTGCGCATACACGGGGAAAAGAATAAGGGAAAAATAAAAGCGATCGTGGAACGGGCTTTGCGGCAGGCATATCTCTGGGATGAGATCAAGGATCGTCTGGAATTATCCGCTTTCAAATTATCCGGCGGCCAGCAGCAGCGGTTGTGCATTGCCCGGACTTTGGCTGTTGAGCCTGACGTGATCCTTTTTGACGAGCCTTGTTCAGGGTTAGATCCTATTTCGACCGCAAAAGTCGAAGAGGCCATGCTGAAATTAAAAGCGGATTATACCATTGTCCTGGTGACTAATAATGTGAAACAGGCGGCGCGGGTTGGGGATAAGACCGCGTTTTTTCTTTCAGGCCGGCTTATTGAACTTGATAAAACCGATACGGTATTTACCGTGCCGCGCGATAAGCGCACGGACGATTATATCAGGGGGAAATTTGGATAATAAACTCAAGATCGATATCTTGGGCCTTGATCTGTGGTATGGCGATTTTCATGCGCTCAAAAATATTAATGCCGCGTTTCAAAAAAGAATAATTACCGCTATTATCGGCCCTTCGGGTTGCGGGAAGTCAACGCTTTTACGGGTTTTTGACCGTATGAACGATCTGGTGGAAGGAGTGCGCGTGAGCGGCCATGTCCTGATAGACGGGCAGGAGATTATCGGAGATGCCGTGGATGTAATGAGCTTGCGCAAGAAGGTGGGCATGGTCTTCCAGCGTCCGAACCCGTTCCCTCTGTCGGTTTATGAAAACATTGTTTTCGGGCC
>JBAZGE010000003.1:0-58661 GCA_041653035.1 Candidatus Omnitrophota bacterium | reverse complement strand
GTAAACCCCGTTAGAGAACCCCGGTTCTCTAACGGCTGACGCCGACGGTGGCAGTGGAGCCCCTCGGCCTAAAGGCCAAGGCTCCCTCCCCGAAGCAAAAAACACATTCCGCAGATTCCTATCCCCGATCTGAAGACCGGGGGATTTTGCGGAGGGGATTAAACCACCGGCGGCTTTATAAGGAATAACACCGATTGAAATCGATGGCTTTCTCTAACGGGGTAAACTGTAAAGACGCGACCCCTTATAGTTATGAATTCGAATGCTGTGTCTCATATTTTATAGGATGAGGAAAAGCCTCAGGAGAGAATTGGTGTAAACCGCGGCCACAATGTCGTCCAGCATGATCCCGAAACTGCCTTTCAAAGACTGAAGCCGGTAGGCGGGGAACGGCTTGAGGATATCCATTACCCGGAACAGGACAAAGGCGGGGATGACAAACTTTAATTCAGCGGGGATAAAAAGCAGGCTCACCATCATGCCCGCGAATTCGTCGATCACGATGCACTGGGCGTCCTTCTTTTGAAAGAGTTTTTCCGCTTTGCCCGCGACCGCGAACCCCAGCACCGTCGAAACCAGCGCGATGATCGCCACCGCCCGGTCGTCGCGTACGAACAGGAAAACCAGCACCGCCGCCAGACTTGCCGCAGTCCCCGGAATACGCGGCACATAGCCGAGGCCGAAAACTGTACTTATTTGTTTAATGAGAACCGTAGAGAAACCCATATGTCTCGGGGCATTTTGCCGGAGGAGTTATGGCCGGCACAATTAGAAAATTTTTGCCATATCCCCTGCTGCACTTTCGGTCGGCAAGGAATTACGCTAAGCGCAAGGCGATGACCCGCCTATTATCCCGCGCCTGGAGTGAAGCGTAAACCGCAGCCGACGGCAAAAATTTTCGTGACGGACATAAATCCGCAGGCAAAATGCCGGGGCTCAGTGTAGCAGTCTGCTCAAAAAGACTCAGATGCTAGGCGCGCGCCAAGTGGCTGCGGAGGCGTATGTTACATATACGCCGCACAAAGCCACGCGGCGCGCAACGACGCAGATGAGGATTTTTCAGCAGACTGTTAGATATTGGCGATAAGTTTGCGGTTCTCCCATAGATAGGTGAAGCCGGAATACAGGGTCAAGGCAATGGTGATCCACATGAATATATCGATCCCCTCCCGGAAAAAATTCTCCCAGCCGGGATTCCAGGTAAAAAAGTTCAATCTGACTTCCCGGAAAATAATAAATCCCATTATAAAAAATATGACCACCATTTGAGAAACGGTCTTCTGTTTCCCCGCTTTTCCCGCCGACAAAACCTTGCCTTTATTCAAAGCGAACAGCCTCAGGGAAGTGATCAGGAGCTCCCGCGAAATTATAATCATGATCATCCATCCCTTGATAAGCCCCATCTGCACAAAAGCGATAAAGGCCGCCAAAACCAGGATTTTATCCGCGATCGGGTCCATCAATTTACCGAAATCAGTGACCATATTCCTCTTATGCGCGATCCTGCCGTCCAAAAGGTCGGTAAAAGCGGCCAGCGCGAAAACTATCAGGGCAGCTATCTTCGCGGCCATACCCTGAAGAGAAAGAAAAAACATGAATACGAATGTCAGAACGATCCGCATTAAGGTTAAAATATTAGCTATATTCACGGAATGGCCCTCCCCACGAGATCATATTCAAGCGTATCAATGATCTCAACCGAAACAAAATCTCCGGGTTTCAACTCTTTGCTCGAATGTATATACACCTGGCCGTCTACTTCCGGGGCATCATACTGGCTGCGCCCCACATAATGGCCTTCCTCTTTTTCCTCAACCAGCGCCTTGATCGTCTTTCCCATCATATTCTTGTTTACTTCCACGGAAATAGATTGCTGTAAACCCATGATCCGGTTAAAACGCTCAATTTTTGTTTTCCGGGGGATCTGTCCCGTAAAAGAATACGCCCGTGTCCCTTCTTCCCGGGAATACATAAAAGCGCCCAGGCGCTCGAAGCGCACATCCTCCATAAACGCCAGCATTTCTTTAAACTCCCGGTCTGTTTCCGAAGGAAATCCCGTGATGAGAGAAGTGCGCAAAGCCGCGCCCGGGATATTCTTCCTAATTCTGTCGACAAGAGAAAGAACCTGTTTTTTTGTGGTTTTTCTGTTCATTTTTCTCAGAATCCTGTCGCTGATATGCTGTAGGGGAAGATCGATATATTTACATATCCGCGGTTCATCCCGGATGATCGAAAGCAGCTCATCGGTAATCCGGTTGGGATAAAGATACAACAAACGTATCCAGCCGGCGTGCTTTACCGCCGCAAGAATCTTACGCAATAAAACCTCAAGACGGGCATTCCCGCGCAGATCCATCCCATAACCGGTAATATCCTGCCCGATAATGTTAAGCTCGGATATTTTTCCCCGGTCAAGTCCTGCGGCCTTTTGAAAAACTTCATCCATTCTTATGCTTTCAAACTTTCGTTTGAGGCGGGGAATGACGCAGTAACTGCAATTATTCACGCACCCCTCGCAGATCTTCAGATAAGCGTAATACCCCGGCGTCAGAGGAAACCGGCGGGACGTATGATTAAGAGAAAGCGTCCCTACGAAGGCGTCTATTTCAGGGAACTCTTTCAACAATTGGTCCTTGTACCGCTGAGAGAGACACCCGCACACAATTATTTTTTTAAGCTTTCCTTCTTTTTTCAGCGCGATGACATCAAGGATGGCGTCGATAGATTCCCGTTTGGAATCCTGGATGAACGCGCACGTATTCACCAAGGCAACATCCGCCTTATCGATATCAGAGACCCGGTATCCTTTATGCCGCAGCCGCCCCAGAATACTCTCCGAATCAACCAGATTCCGGGGGCACCCGAGGCTGACAATGCCGATCGCTGGCTTAATATGTTTCATGGTTAATGACGGTTAAAATCGGTTAATGAAAATGAAGTCGACACTACCGGTTGAAGGTAGTTACGAAAAAACCATATGTTTTTTCTTTTAACCCTCTTTAACTTTCATTAACCATTTCTCTAATTCACTTTCAACCCGTCCTCGTTTATCACGATACTCTTGACCGCCTGGCCTTTTCTGCCCACCGAGGGGATCAAACTCCCGTTTACTTCCAGGTCAACTCCACCCGCGTTCCCCAGGGAAAGAGCGATCTCTTTTTTCGCCTGCCAGTTCTCCGATCTGCCTTTTCTGATGATACTCTGGAAGATCACTTTACCGTCAAGGCTCAATTTTATCCAACAGTCTTCTTTCGCGCGTATGCCCAGCCGGATAGGCGTCCCTGTCTTGATCTTTTTCACCAGTGGAACCGCCGCGGACGCCCGTTTTTCAACAGGAGCGGAGGGTTTAACCGCCTTTGAAGACCTTTTTAACGGCTTACCTGAACCGGGTTTGCTCATATTTTTCCTGGCGGCTGAGGAGATTTTATTTTGATTCCTGATAAACGCTGAAATTTTACGAAAGACAAAGATACCCGTGCCGGCAACCAAAAAAATCAAAACAACGAATATCGCAGCCTTAACCAGCATATTGACGATCCGGGAAAAACTGCCGGAAGACAGTTTTACGGATGTGGATCGGGATTGAACAGGAGCATATTCCGAAGGTTTTTTTTCCAATTCCGAGTATTCCAGAATGTATTGGGAATAATCGACACCTAAAAACTTACAATATATTTTCAAGAACCCCTTCACGTACACGGGGCTCAGATTAATGAAATTATCCTCTTCTATGGCCTTGAGTATATTGGGATGGATCTTTGTTTTTTTCTGAACTTCCTCGATACTTATGCCTTTTTCAAGACGGATCTTTTTGAGTTTTGCGCCTACTGATTCCATATTACTCCCATCCGCTCTAAAGAGTACATACAACAGTTTGTTAAAATAACCATTTCAGGAAGTCTGCTCAAAAAGCCTCAGATGATAGGCGCGCGCCAAGTGACTGCGGAGCACCCAAACCTATAAGGACGGTTTGGTACGCGCTTCTGCGCAGGCGTATGTACCATATACGCCGCACAAAGGAACGCGGCGCGCAGCACCCGGCCTAATTGGTAAGGCCGGTGTGCGCTTTCTGCGCAACAACGCAGATGAGGCTTTTTCAGCAGACGCTCATTAACCGGACGCTCGCTTGGCCATATCCTGTTCAAGCCATGCGTTCCGGTCGACCAGGAGCTTGCGGGCTTTACTGCCCTCAAACGGGCCTACCAGCCCATCCTGTTCCATCATGTCGATTATTCGCGCGGCACGGGTATACCCCAGGCGCAAACGCCTTTGCAGGATGGACACCGAAGCCTGATTGGTCTCGATAACTATGCGCACCGCTTCTTCATACATCTCGTCCTTTTCGCCTCCGTCGACCGAACCGGTCTTACGGCCCTCTTTCAGTATCTCTTCGTTATATACCGGCTCTCCCTGCGCCTTAACAAAAGCCACGACTTTCTCTATTTCCTCGTCACCTACCAAGGCACCCTGCGCCCGTACCAACTTCGCGTCCTGCGGCCTGAGGAAAAGCATATCGCCCCTTCCCAAAAGTTTATCCGCGCCGTTCATGTCCAACACGGTGCGGGAATCGACCTTCGAGGCAACCTTGAAAGAAACACGAGCGGGAAGATTCGCCTTTATGACGCCGGTAATGACATCGACGGACGGCCGCTGGGTCGCCAGTATCAAATGTATTCCCACGGCACGGGAAAGCTGTGCCAGGCGGGTAATAGCGCTTTCGATCTGTTCCCGGGCGACAACCATCAAGTCGGCAAACTCGTCTATGATCAAAATGATATACGGAAGGAGGTCATTCTTCTGGTTATACGCTTCTATATTACGGGAGCCGGCATCCGCTAACAGGCGATAACGGCGCTCCATCTCTTCAACCACCCAGTTAAGGGCGAATGCCGCCTTTTTAGAATCAGTCACCACGGGACACATAAGATGAGGCAAACCGTTAAACGGCGCCAATTCCACCATCTTCGGATCGACCATAACCATTTTTAATTCCGCGGGAGTGGCCTTGAAAAGCAGGGATAAAATAAGCGAATTCACGCACACCGTTTTCCCGGAACCGGTTGTGCCGGCGATCAAGATGTGCGGCATCTGCGTCAAGTCCGAGATCACCGATTTCCCGGAGATATCTTTTCCGAGCGCCAGAGGAAGTTTTGAATCGGAATTCTGGAATTCAGGGGAAGAAAGGACCTCTTTCAGATAAACGATACTGCTGTGCGAATTAGGGACCTCGATCCCGACCCGGGCTTTCCCGGGAATAGGGGCCTCGATACGCACCGACTGCGCTTTCATAGCCAGCGCGATATCATCACCCAGGGCCACGATCCGGTTCAACTTAACGCCCGGAGCAGGTTCGAGTTCATACCGCGTAATGATAGGGCCGCGTTCTATATCGGTAACTTTAACGGAAATGCCGAAATCGTCCATAGTCTCTTCCAGGACGCGGGCATTGCCGGCAAGATCCTCTTTGATCTGCCGCGATTCCATAGGCGGCGGCGATGCCAAAAGATCCAAAGAAGGCAGATGATAATCGCCTTTTTTAACCACCGGGGCTTTCTCTTTGGGTTTGGAAGATTCAATGGATTCCTTGCCTATTTTAATTTTCGGCTTGAAGAAAGCGAATTTTTCCGCAGGAGCTTTTTGAAGAGGTTCGTCGGAAACTGAAACCCGCGGACGGGCACGTTCTTCCCGTGCGGCTTTTTCTTCCGGAACGGCGCGTCCCCCTTGCGGGGAGAATTGACGGCGCGCTTTTTTCTTATTGAATTTAAACCACCCGAAATCCGTGAACCATACACCCCCCTGTTTCAAAAATTTAATTCCCCGGGCGAAGATCGTGGAAATAAGCACCTCAGTTACGATCGCCAAAGATAACAAAAAGAGGGAAATAAAAAGCACATAACCCCCGAATTTTCCAAAATAAGCGGCAACGAATTTGGAAACAATAAATCCCAATCCACCGCCCGCATAAATACCGGGAGTCTCCTTTTGTAAATAAAACAAACCTATGAGAGAACTGGCGGATAAGATCAAAACGACCAGGCCTATGATACGGGGAATGCTCCAATAGGGCGGCTCATGCCGGAACAACCTGACTCCCGCCCAGAGAACATAACAAGGAATGATCAAACTGGAGAACCTTCCGAACAAAAAAACCAGAACTCCGGCCAGATTTGCGCCGAAGGTCCGTACCAGATTATGCGGGGGATTATTAGGAGGAAAGGTGTGCCAGCTGATATCATTGGGATCAAAAGAAACCAGGCTGGCTAAAATAATCAGGCCAGCCGCGATTAATACAATCCCTTCGATCTCATTGAGTCTTTTCTCTTTCACAGTCGTGGAGGGGTAAAAAAATCAGGTTAATGCTGGTTAAAGACGGTTAAATGCGGTTAAAGAAAGTTAAAAAAATGCCTGTTAAAATAATAAACCTATAATGAACATTTTTTTAATATTTACTTCAGCAGCATCGTCTCAGACGAATTTGCTTTTAACCATCATTAACCATCTTTAACTTCCTTTAACCTTCATTAACCTTTTTCCTGTTCCTCAGCCTTCTTCTTACTCAAGTTAATTCTACCCAGCTCATCGATCCCGACCACCTTAACCTTGATCTCATCGCCGATCTTGATCACGGAAGCCACGTCTTTAACGAACTTATCGGACAATTCAGACACATGCACCAAGCCCTCTTTCCCGGGCGCGATCTCGCAAAACGCTCCAAAATTAACTATTCGTTTTACTTTAGCGGCATATATCTTGCCGATTTCCACTTCATCGGTGATAGCCTTGATCATACCGATAGCTTCGGCGGATTTCGCGGAATCACTCGAAGAAATAAGAACAGTCCCGTCGTCTTCAATATCGATGGCGCAGCCGGTCTGGGCAATGATCTTCTTGATATTCTTACCTCCGGGCCCGATGACTTCTCCTATCTTATCGGTAGGAATCTTCAGTTTTTCTATGCGCGGCGCGTGCACGGATAACTCCTGCCGCGGCGCCGGTAACGCCTGCCGTATCTTATCCAATATGGTAAACCGCGCTTCTTTAGCCTGCAAAGTACAGTTTTTCAACAGTTCCACGCTAATCCCGTCGATCTTCAGGTCAAGCTGCACGGCATTAACACCGTTCTTTGTACCCGCGACTTTAAAATCCATGTCGCCAAAATGATCCTCAAGGCCGGAAATATCGGTCAAGATGAGAGCGGTATCTCCTTCCTTGATCAATCCCATCGCTACGCCGGCAACCGAATCCTTAATGGGAACGCCCGCGTCCATCAAAGACAATGTCGCCGCGCACACGGTCGCCATGCTTGAAGACCCGTTCGATTCCAACACCTCGGACACAACCCTGACGGTATACGGAAATTGATCTTTTGAAGGAATAACAGCCAAAAGGGCGCGTTCCGCGAGAGCTCCATGGCCTATTTCTCTCCTGCCGGGGCCTCGTACGGGTTTGGTCTCCCCTACACTAAACGGAGGGAAACTGTAATGCAGCATAAACGATTTGTACCGTTCCTCTTCCAACCCCTCGATAAGCTGTTCATCCTGGCCGGTACCCAAAGTGGTAACCGCAAGGCTCTGTGTTTGTCCGCGGGTAAAAAGCGCGGAACCGTGCGTCCTGGGCAAAACCGAGACTTCGCAGGTTATCGGACGTATATCCTTAAATCCCCTGCCGTCAATGCGAATTTTCTCATGAAGGATTTTATTCCGCACCTGTTCTTGCTCCACATCCACCAGGGCCATTTTCACGTCGGTTTCAATGTATCCTTCAGGAACCAAGGTAGCGGCAAGTTCTTTAGACAATAACGCCACTCCTTCTTCCCGATCATCTTTCTTGGATAATTTATAAATATCCCGGAGCTTCCCGCCGGCTAATTCCTCGACTTTCTTTTCCAGAACGGGATCAATCACCTTCAAAGCAATCTGCATCTTTTCTTTGCCTAATTCCTTCGCGAAATCATTCTGAAAGCGCAGAAGCGCCTGCCCCTGATCGACCCCGAATTGAACCGCTTCTATGAACAGCTCTTCGGATACTTCTTTTGCTTTACATTCGATCATCACCACGCCGTTGGCGTTCAAAACAACCACGACATCAATTTCGGAAATCTCAAGTTCCGCGTAGGTGGGATTCAGAATAAATTCCCCTTCCACTCTTCCCACCCGGCAGCAAGCCACAGGCCCGTTAAAAGGAATATCGGACATGCACAAAGCAAGAGACGCGCCATTTACCGCCAAGACATCCGGATCGTTCGCCCCGTCGCTGGAAACAACGATCGCAATGATCTGCACGTCATTATACATCCCCTTGGGAAACAGCGGACGGATAGGCCGGTCAATAAGCCGCGAAGTGAGGATCTCACTCTCAGTCGGCCTTCCTTCCCGCTTAAAAAAACCGCCGGGAATCTTTCCCGCGGCATACGTTTTCTCCTGATATTCCACCGTCAACGGAAAAAAATCTATACCGCTCCGCGGTTCCCGGGACACACAGGCGGTCACCAGCACAACCGTCCCGCCGTACTGAACTAAAACCGAACCATTCGCCTGCTTCGCCATCCTGCCGGTTTCAAAAACGAATTCTTCTTTTCCAAACGTAATTTTTCTGATTTTACTTTCATTCATAATAATAACCCCGCTAATTTTTAAGTTATTTTTTCGGCGAGAAAAAGCACAGACTATTTTCTTAAGTGCAGTTTATCCAATACCTTCTGGTACTTCTCGACATCCTTGGACTTAAGGTAATTCAAAAGCCTGCGGCGTTTTCCTACAAGTTTCAAAAGGCCCCGGCGGGAATGAAAATCCTTCTTATGGCTTTTAAAATGATCAGTAAGGCCGTTAATCCTTTCGGTCAAAAGCGCGATCTGCACCTGTGCCGAGCCGGTGTCCTGAGAATGTATCTTGAACGAATCAATCACCTGAGTTTTCATTTTTCTAACAACACTCAATCTACCTTCCTCCTTCCAAACATCAAACCGCGTTCGTGTCTTTATTCGTAATACAGTATTTTGTTACTGTGTTTTTCCGTACCAGGCAAACCTGTGCATGAAGTTAAATCGATGAACGCGCTAACTCGCTAACCGGTAAACACCGCTTGCCTGTACGCCGATATACTTTATCTATTATATGCAATTTACCCCCATAAGTCAAGGACTTCCTAGTCTATATTTACCTGTATGACCCGGCCTTCCTTTCCGGCCCTGAGAAGGGCCGCCCGCTTGATCAGATATTCGCCCCGGACAACAGGAACGGGCAAATCCCCAAGCAAGACTTTAGTAACCGTAGGGGCACGGCATGCCGTGCCCCTACCGATAATTCGAGAGATATTTTTGTCTCTGGTAAAAACAAAACGCATAGTTCCCCCCGCCGATCGCAAAGATACCCGGATATCCTGTGCGAAAAAATTAGCCGGCAGCAATTTCGGTTCCAGGACCAGATCTCCGAACCTGAATTTTATGCCCAAAACCTCTCCGAGCAGGGTATGAACAAACCAGCTGGCGGAACCGGTAAGATACGCATAGAGCCCCTTGCCTTCCGCGTTAAAATATTCGGGAAGCACGGGATTGATATACGCCTGCGGCCCGACAGCCATCTTGAATAAAGAATTAATTACCTCAAATCCTTCCGTAACAAATCCCCTTTTATAAAGAGCGTTCGCGAACATAACTACCATATGGCTGAAAAAAGCCCCGTTTTCCTTATCCCCGTATGAAAAACCGTATGCCCTCCCCAGCTTCATATATACCGAACCAAAGTCGGTATTCAGGTGAAAACATCCCAACCGTTTATCTTTTAAATATTTATTCACGGAACGCCATATACTTTTCGTCTGTTCATCCGT
Organism: Candidatus Omnitrophota bacterium; assembly: GCA_041653035.1. Taxonomy (GTDB): domain Bacteria; phylum Omnitrophota; class Gorgyraeia; order Gygaellales; family Profunditerraquicolaceae; genus JAQTZX01. The sequence continues at coordinate 48,833 of JBAZGE010000003.1, read as the reverse complement.
TGCCACGCCGCTCATGATCGCGAATACCTGAGAAGGCAGGGTCATACGGATATCCCCTCTGATCCTCCCCTCCACCGGTAAAGAATCATCATCGTAATAACCGTTGAAAAAACCTTCCTTGAGCCATTGTTTTTCCCGTAACCATGCCGACATATGGGAAGCCTTTTCCTGAAGATCCCGTATCAAATCTTCCAAGGATATCTTCCGCCTGTCTCCGCTCATATTCTTCACCGCCTCAAAGTACAGACCCAGTCTTTTTTGTTTCTCGCGGAAATCATTATAATCCACGGGAGATTGCAGGCGGTCCAGGAGCAAACCTAATTCTTCCGGGACAGTGACTGCGGCGGTAATCTCGCGAAGTTTTGTCAAAAGAACGCACAGGTCACGGAGATTATACGCGTACATGAAACTGAAAGCCGCGCTTTCTCCCCGGCTCGGAGCCATATCCAGGCCGTCGTTCCAATCCGCATTTTCCAGACGGATGACATTATGCCTGCCGACATTAAAAAACTGGGCCAGCATCTGAACCAGGACATGTTCCAGGATAGTCCCCCGGAGCACCTCCCCCTTTGAAGATCGCAGCAGATAATCCTTCTGCACGAACGAGATATCCACTGCCCGGGCCCGTTTCAACTGATGATCCCTGAAATAGCTTGTTTCTTCAAGCAGGATACGAATATCGCCTGTCCGGTGTACGTATTCCCGGAGCGTCAAATACGGCCAGACCCCGTGATCCATCCACACACGGCTGATCCGGTTGCGGTCGGCAATGAAATCGCCGTCTTTGGTGATAATAGTCGCATTGGAACCGTCAATCCTGACACCCTTGAAATTGGAAACAATCAAACCTCCCGCCGTTTCGGATTCCGTCACCAGAAGGGTCAAGGCATCCTGCCATAGATCCCGCCAGCCCCTGCCTCCTTTCCCATAATCGAAATGAGGCAAAAACGAACATCCGAAAAGTTTTCTTAAGGTAGGCTGAAACGTAACCCACAAGAGCCAGTTATTGAATACCGCATCATTAAAATCAAAAGCAAGAGTGGAAAGATACCGGCGCCAATACACCTTGGTATCTTCCAGGCTTTTCCTGATCTTTGAATCGGTATTGAACCGCTGAAAGGCCTTTCCGGCTTTTTCCGGAGAATCTTCCACACCCATGACAAGAAAATAACCGGTTTCCTCCCCGGGAAGCAATCGTTTATCGGCGAAACGGAAGGCGGCACACGCCTCTTTCCCGTCAAAAACAGTTCTCTTCTGCCTCGCCGGCACAACCTCCCTTTCAACCGCGTCCGGAGACAGAATATCACCCCTGCCATAAAAATAATCGAGCGTGGGAAATTGCCCCTCCGGAGGTTTTCCGCTGCCTTCAAAACCATAGACAAAATACTCATCCGTATTGATCCGGTGCCCGCGCTCATCGAACACCATGGTAGGCCTGAGACGGATACCAAACTGGTCAAGATACACGCGATTCAGGAGAGAGCTGACATGCCGGTGATCCCTCAGATTCTTTTCAGACCTGCCGAATAACGGGATGAATGAAGTCGGGGACAGGGTAACTGCCGCGCGGCTTTTATTACAAACCTTCACCCACATCACTTCTACCGCGGCGTCAAAAGGGATGAAATTCACGATCTCTATACCCAGCCCGGGCGCCGATTTAATTACTTTATGATAGAGAAAACCCGCCTCTACAACATCATGTTTACCGGGAAAAGACAAACGCAGGGTCTGCCTCCCCGTACGGATGAAAAATTCTCTTCTGCACAAAAGCGAACTTCTAAGATCCTCAATTCCGGCAGGCACGGTAAGAAAATGTTCGTTATCTTTTTTAATATCTCCGGCCAGGTTAGGGCTGATGGAACTCAAAAGGCTCCCATCCTTATTGGTAAGCGGAAAATACAGATTATAACCATACGGATCATCAATCCTGAATGTGCCGAAATTATCGATAAATTTGTAAACCATAATGAGTAAACCCCGCCTTTATGGCCAACCAGCCACAAAGGCGGGGCTTCTGTATTTACGCAAAACGCCAAACGCAACAACTCAAAACGCTACTTTTTCGCCTTTATTTTCTCAACCAACTCGGCTACAAACCGTCCTGCCTGATCCCGGCATCCCAGGCCAAAAGCCAGAGCGCACCCTAAACCGATAGAAGCCAGAATAATACTGATCATCAATTCTATGATACGGGCGCCGATATTAAGTTGTTCCAAGGCGATCATCAAAGTAAACACGATGACCACGATCTCAACCATATTGGACAAAAAACCTGCCTGCGTCAATCCGGCATTGGTAGCCGCCGTATTCACCGTATTCTTGAGCAAGGTCGCGAAAAACATCCCCAGCACCAGGATAAATATCGCGGCGATAATATTAGGAATGTATAAAATGATCCTGTTCAAAAGTTCGGCAGCGATCAACAAATTGATGGAGTTTATGGCGATAACAAAAGCGACCAGCACGACCAGCCAATAACATATCATCCCGATAAGCTCGGAAAGAGTATGCTTGATCCCCCCCTTAGTCAACAGATCATGTAAAGCGATTTTTTCCGACAGCTGATCAAGTTTCAGGGACTTAAACGTCTTTATCACCACGGATTTGATAACCTTGGCGATCAGCCAACCGATAAGCAATATCAGCAGAACCAGAAGGAATTTTCCCAGAAAATCCCCGATGTTATAAATAATCGCTCGTGCCGGCTCCAGAAAAACTGTTCCCCATTCTCCCATTTCGACCTCCTTAAATAACAATGCGCCCGTTAAAACGGACCCATTGATCCTGGGCTCATCTGCCCAATTTTCTTAACTCTATCACAATTAGCGGTTTATGTCAAGGAATTCCCCTCAGAAGGAACCCGATTATCTCACTTCCGCGGAAAATGGCCAGAAAAGCGGCCAAAGACAAGAACGGACCATAGGGAATGACGTGCTGTTTTTTTATCAGCAGATTGGCGATGGCGATAAAAATCCCAAAGAAAGGAGCGAGAAAAAAAACGAGTACGGCATGCTGCCAGCCCAGGAAAGCGCCGATCATAGCCAGTAATTTCACATCCCCTCCTCCCATAGAAGAAGTCTCCCCCTCAACAGGCGGTTTTTTAAGCATTTTAAAATATACCAGGTCGAAAAAGAACCCGGTAAGAAAGATTATACCGCCTCCGACGATTGCGCCCAAGAAAGCATGAAAAAAAGGCGATAGGCGATAGGCAAGAGGCTCCAGGGAGATACCTTTTAAAAAACCGAAGAGAAGACCGACGATCAATCCCCCCACCGAGATCTCATCCGGGATGATCCTAAGCTGTATGTCCACAAAAGTGGCGACGATCAATCCACAGCCAAGGACAGCATACGACAGGCAATCGAATACCAGGCCGTACCGGCCGTACTGGTTGTAGAGGAAGAGAAAAAACAAAGCCGTAACCAATTCCACTATAAAATAGCGCACCGATATCCCGGTTTTGCAAAAACGGCATTTTCCTCCCAACAGGATATAACTCAGGAACGGGATATTATCATACCCGCGGATAGTCTTATTACAAACGGGGCAATGGGAGCGCGGCATTACCACCGATTCTCCTTTCGGGAGACGATAGATACAAACGTTCAGAAAACTCCCCACAATAGAACCGAACAAAAAAGCGAAAATTTGATTGATCATATATTTTACTTAGGCTATAGGCTATGGACTATAGGGAAAACTTTATAATCTCATTAGAATTTCTTATATTCTTCCTTTTTATATTCCTGCCCCCTGAAGGCTATACCCCATAGCCTTTCCCATATACCGCCTCTTCAAGAGCCCTGCGCATCACATCTACGGGAGCCTGCCTGCCGGTCCAGAACTCAAATGCCTGGACTCCCTGATACAAAAGCATCCCCAGGCCGTTCGCGCAATTGCATCCTCTGGCTTTTGCCGTACGCAGTAATCTGGTTTCCGGGATGTTGTAAACAACGTCGTATACGAACGTACAGGGAAACAATTTATCGGCGTTGATCAATAACGGATCATCTTCCTTCATGCCGACCGGGGTGGCATTGATGAACAATTCCGGGTTACAACTCTGCAACTCCCCGATACCGGCGGCAGCCGAGGTCAAACCGGCGTGAAACGCCCGGTTGATCTCACCTGATAATACCCCGGCCCTCTCTTTCAAGGCATCAAATATCAGGATCCGGCCTACCCCTGCGGCGGACAGAGAATAAGCCACTGCCCTGGCCGCTCCGCCCGCTCCCAAAAGAGAAACAGAAAGCCCTTTCAGATTTTGCCGGTATACCTCGGACAAATGCCGGAGAAAACCGTTCCCATCGGTATTATGCCCGGTTATCGTACGCGCGCCGATCTTTACGGTATTTACCGCACCGATAAGCATGGCTTCTTCGGTAAATACGTCTATAAATTGTTTAGCCGTTTCTTTATAGGGGATGGTGACATTAAAACCTTTAATAGACTCCCGGGCCGCCGAAGCGAAAAACTCCCGGAGTTCACCGGATTCTTTTTCAAAAAGCCTGTACTCGGCGTCTAAATTAAGGGTTTTGAAAGCGGCATTGTGCATTGCCGGCGAGAAACTGTGTTTGACGGGAAATCCGAGGACACCGTAAATATCGGACATAAATAAAAGGAAATCATTTATTTTCGTAATCCGTAATTGGTAATGCGTAAATCGTAATTGTTTGGAATTATTCTATTTAAAGCATGCCTTATTATTACGATTTACGAATTACGAATTACGATTTACGGATTACGATTTCTACAAACTCTCGATTTTGTTCAACGCATTCACATATGCCAGCACCGATGCCTCAATTATATCGGTACTTGAACTGCGGGAAGTAACGGTCTTTCCTTGAGCGGTAAGTTTAAGGCTCACTTCTCCCAGGGCGTCTTTCCCCCGGGTAACCGCCTCGATACGGTAATCTTCAAGCGTCCCTTTGATCCCGGTGGCTTTATCGATAGCCTTGAAACAGGCGTCAACCGGGCCGTCACCGGAGGATTGCGCTGAGAGAGATTTGTTTTTACAGCGCAAAGCGACCTTCGCCAAGGGTTTCACGTGTGTCCCGGAAGTTATCGTGAAATCTTCCAGGATAAAAAGCGGTTTTTCCAGCCCCACCTGGCCTTCCAAAAGAGAGATCAGGTCGCTGTCGAAAATATTTTTCTTTTTATCCGCAAGCTGTTTAAATAACACATTGGCTTTTTCCAGTTGGTCCGGAGTAAGATGAAAACCCAGATCTTTCATTTTTTCATCCAGGGCATGCCTCCCGGAATGCTTACCGAGGACAATACCCCGTCCGGTAAAACCCACATCTTCCGGGCGGATTATCTCATAGGTGGAACGTTCTTTCAAGACACCGTCCTGGTGAATGCCCGATTCATGCCTGAAAGCGTTGTTCCCCACGATCGCCTTGTTGGGAGCGATCAGGAATCCGGTCAGTTTACTCACCAGCCGCGATACTTTGAAAATATTCCGAGTCTTGATATCGGTATACACACCGCTAAAAATATCCCTGCGGGTTTTAACCCCCATCACCGTTTCCTCCAAAGAAGCATTCCCCGCTCGTTCGCCGATGCCGTTTATGGTACATTCAACCTGCCGGGCACCGCTGGTGACCGCGGCCAGGGAATTGGCAACCGCCAGCCCCAGATCATTATGGCAATGCACGGAAATCACGGCCTTATCGATATTCGGGACGTTCTCTTTGATCGATCCGATGAGCGTGCCGAATTCCCGGGGTTCGGAATACCCCACGGTGTCGGGGATATTGACCGTCGTGGCTCCGGCATCAATGACCGCCTCAAGCACCCGGTACAAAAAAACCCGTTCGGTGCGCGAGGCGTCTTCGGGAGAAAACTCTATGTCCGCGCAGAATTTCTTCGCGTACGTAACCCAGTCCACGGCTATTTTTAAAATTTCCTCTTCCGGCTTCTTCAATTTATACTGCATATGGATCTTCGAAGTCGCCAGGAACACATGGATGCGCGGACGTTTGGCGTATTTCACCGCTTCAGAGGCGGCGTCAATGTCCGCCTTGAGACAACGGGCAAGGCCGCAGATAACCGGCCCCTTGACCGCTTTAGCGATCTGCTTCACGGACTCAAAATCACCGGTACTGCTGATAGGAAACCCGGCCTCGATAACATCCACCCCCAGATCGGCAAGCGCTTCGGCGATCTCCAGTTTCTCCCGATGATTCAAAGAAGCCCCCGGAGCCTGTTCCCCATCGCGAAGTGTGGTATCAAAAATAATTATCTTATCCATAATCGTAAATCGTAATCCGTAAATCGTAATCCGCAACAAAAAGGAATTGTGTCATATCGCACTTTCCTTTTACGTATTACGAATTACGGTTTACGTTTTTTAAATCATTTTTTCATCCACGGCATCATCTCTCGCAACTTTCGTCCTACTTCTTCAATCTTATGTTCGTCGCCTTTCTTCAAAAGTTTATTGAAGTTCGGCCTGCCCTTCTCGTTCTCCCGTATCCATTCCTTGGCGAACTTACCGCTCTGTATCTCTTTAAGTATCTTCTTCATCTCGGCGCGTGTCTTGGCGTTGATTATCCTTTTCCCTCTGCTCAAATCGCCGTAGCAGGCGGTATTGGAAACGCTCCGCCTCATCCCGGAAATGCCCCTTTCCTGTATGAGATCGGTGATCAATTTCAACTCGTGCAGGACTTCGAAATAAGCGATTTCCGGCTGATACCCGGCTTTGATCAAAGTATCGAAACCCGCGGTTATCAATTCCGAAACACCTCCGCACAATACCGCCTGTTCGCCGAAAAGGTCGGTTTCGGTCTCCTCCTTGAAAGTGGTCCCGATCACACCCGCCGTGGTCGCTTTTAAAGCTTTCGCGTAGGCCAAAGCGATATCTAAAGCCTTGCCGCTGGCATCCTGATGAACAGCGACCAAACAAGGCACGCCTTTACCCTCTTCGTACATCCTGCGCACCAGCGCTCCGGGCCCTTTGGGAGCGATCATAAAAACATCTACGAATTTCGGAGGAACGATCTGCTTAAAATGAATGTTAAACCCGTGCGAAAAACAAAGCGACTTTCCCTTGACCAGATTCGGTTCGATCGAGTCCTTATAGACCTTTGCCTGTACGTGGTCCTGCGTAAGGATCTGAATGACATCCGCATTCTGAGCCGCAGCCTTCACGCTCACGGGAATGAACTTATCTTCCTTTGCCTTCGCATAATTCACGGTACCTTCTAATTCCGAAACAATAACCTGTACCCCGCTGTCCCTCAGGCACAAGCTCTGCCCGCGCCCCTGGATCCCGTAACCGATAATGGCGACTTTTTTGTTTTTTAACACATTCAAATCAGCGTCCTTATCATAATAGATCTTAGCCATGTTTTCTCCTCCGTTGTTTATAAAACTACAGCAACCCTTCCGGTGCGCATAAGCTCTACGATCTCGAATTGTTTGATACTTTTAAGGAACGACTCCACATCTTCCGATGCCGCGCAAAGCTCAAACACCGCAAAATCACGGTTATGTTTAACTATCTTGGCATTGAATTTATTCGCCGCGGCGGCAATCGCCCGCTGCTGCTCGGCAGGGAACTTCACCTTGAGCAGCACCATTTCCCTGTCCAGAAAATCTTTCCGCGTCAGATCGGTCACGGTGATGGTATCGATAAGCTTGCGCAGCTGCTTGATGATCTGTTCCAGTATCCGGATGTCCGCCGCTTCCGAAACAATGGTCATGCGCGAGATAGCCGGATCTTCGGTCTCGCCAACCGCCAACGAACAAATATTATATCCCCGGGCGCTGAAAAGACCCGCAACCCGTGCCAGTACCCCCGGCTTGTTATCCACTAAAACTGAAATGATATGTTTCATCTTTGTAAATCCCCTCATTCACACTTTTTTCGTAAATCGTAATCCGTAATTGGTAATTCGTAAAAGGAAAATGTTATATATTAAGAATTCCTCGTAATTACGGATTACGATTTACTGATTACGAATTACGAACTTACGCCATTCCTCCGATCATCCTGTTCACCGCTTCTCCCGCGGGGACCATCGGAAAAACATTTTCCTCGGATTCCACGTGAAAATCAAGAAAAACCACGTTATCGATAGCGATCGCCTTTTCCAGGGCGTGGCGCACATCCTCTTTCCGGGTGATCTTTATACCCGCTGCCCCGTAGCTTTCGGCGAGTTTAACAAAATCGGGGTTGTAAAGACTGGTATGCGAATAACGACGGTTGTAGAACAATTCCTGCCACTGCCTCACCATCCCCAAAAATCCGTTATTTAATATGGCCACTTTGACCGGGATCTTATTGCACACGCACGTGGCCAGTTCCTGTATATTCATCTGGATAGAACCGTCGCCGGCAATATCGAAAACAATCTTATCGGGACACCCCAGTTTCACCCCCATGGCCGCCGGGAAACCGAACCCCATGGTTCCCAGTCCTCCGGAAGAGATGAAGGTGCGCGGATGGGAATATCGATACCAATGACAGGCCCACATCTGGTGCTGGCCGACTTCCGTGGCAATGAGCGCTTCCCCCTTGGTGACTTCACAGATCTGTTCGATCACATACTGCGGTTTGATCTTCGTGCCTTCATTATTGTATTTCAACGGGCTTTTCTTTTTCCAACTGTCCACGGTTTTCAGCCATTCGGCCGTATCCGGGGGTTTATTGACCTCTTCGATCAACTGGCCGAGTATATTTTTCGCATCACCCACAATAGGAACATCCACTTTTACGTTCTTGCTTATGGACGATGGATCGATATCGATATGGATTATCTTGGCGTTCGGAGCAAAGGCATCCAATCTTCCGGTAACCCGGTCGTCAAAACGCGCGCCCACGGCAAGGATCAGATCCGATTCGGTTATTGCATAATTGGCGGGAACCGTCCCGTGCATCCCCAGCATGCCCACGCTCAGTTTATGCATCGTGGGGAACCCGCCTATCCCCATCAGCGTCCAGGTCACCGGAGCCTGTATCTTCTCAGCCAACGCTTTGAGCTCCAGGTGCGCGCCCGAGGTGATCACCCCGCCGCCGGCATAAATAATCGGCCGTTTCGAACGTTTTATCAGACCGGCCGCTTTTTTGATCTGTCCGGGATGGCCGAAATAGGTCGGTTTGTACCCCCGGATATGCACTTCCTCGGGCCAGATGAATTCGGTTTCCTTCTGTTGTACATCGGACGGAATATCGATGACCACCGGCCCCGGACGCCCGGTTGACGCGATAAGAAAAGCCTCGCGGATAATAAGCGCCAGGTCCTTCACATTTTTAACCAGGTAATTATGTTTGGTGATCGGCCGGGTGATCCCGGTAATATCCGCTTCCTGAAAAGCGTCGTTGCCGATCACGGAGGTCTTGACCTGTCCGGTTATCGCCACCATGGGAATAGAATCCATATACGCGGTCGCGATACCGGTAACCAGATTGGTCGCCCCCGGCCCGGAGGTCGCGATACAAACCCCCGTTTTTCCGGTGGCCCGCGCATATCCGTCCGCGGCATGCGCGGCGGCCTGTTCATGACGGGGAAGAATGAAACGGATACCGCAATCATAAAGCTTATCAAAAAGCGGCAAAACCTGTCCGCCCGGGTAACCGAAGATCACCTCTACGCCTTCTCGTTTCAAACATTCAATGATTATCTCTGCGCCGGTCATCTTCGTTTAGCGTTTTGCGTTTCTCGTTTAGAATTATTAAATCGATACATCGGCCGCAATAACGATCTCGTTAAACTTCTAACACCGCTCCCTTGTCCGCGGAACTGACCATTCTCGAATAACGGGCAAGATAACCGGTAGTTATTTTAGGTGGAACAGCTTTCCAGATTTTGAATCTTTTTGCTATCTCTGCCCTGGACAAAACAACCTCGATCTTTCGACCGGGAATATCGATATTAATTATATCACCGTCTTTTAAAATTGCAATAGGCCCTCCGGCAGCCGCTTCCGGCGATATATGCCCGATGCACGGCCCCTTCGTACCCCCGGAAAACCTTCCATCGGTGATCAGGGCCACGGAATCCGCCAGCCCCATACCGACGATGGCCGATGTCGGCGCGAGCATTTCACGCATCCCCGGGCCGCCGCTCGGCCCTTCATACCTGATGACCACCACGTGCCCGGATTTTATCTGACCGTTCAGGATCGCCTGCATTGCTTCTTCTTCACGGTTGAATACTTTCGCCTTCCCGGTGAACTTCATCATCGAAGGGTTCACCGCCGCCTGTTTTACCACCGCGCCGTTGGGCGAGAGATTCCCGAAAAGAACCGCAATCCCTCCCTGCTTATGATACGCCCTGTCAAACGGCCGTATCACTTCTTCATCGCAGATCTCCGCGGCATCGGCTATGGCAAAGGTCTTCCGGCCGCTGACGGTCGGCGTATTGTGCAAATATTTCTTCAGCCGTTTGAGCACCGCCGGGATACCGCCGGCAAAATCGACATCTTCCATAAAATGCGTCCCCGCGGGTTCTATGTTCGTAATATGCGGCGTGGCCTTGCCGATCCGGTCAAATGTCCGCAAGTCCAGCGATATACCCGCTTCGTGAGCGATAGCCATAAGATGCAGTACCGTATTGCTCGAGCCTCCCAGCGCCATATCCACGGTAACCGCATTCTCTAATGATTCCCGGGTAATAATATCCCGGGGAGTGACATTCTTTTTCACCAACTCAATGATACGTTCACCGCTGGCCTCGGCGATCCTGCGTTTTCTGGCGGAAACAGCCAGGGCAGTGCCGCAGCCGGGCAGGGACATTCCCATGGTTTCAGTCAGACAGGCCATGGTATTAGCCGTGTATAACCCCTGGCAGGAACCCGCGCCCGGGCAGGCCTCCATCTCCAGGCATTCCAGGTCTTCCGGTGAAATATCCCCTTTTTTCGCGCGCGCCAGCCCCTCGTAGGTATCATGAACAAACGCGAGTTTCCGGGTGCGAAGCCGTCCCGAAAGCATGGGCCCGGCAGTCACAACGATCGCCGGGATGTTCAAACGGACCGCGGCCATGATCATCCCGGGAGTCATCTTATCGCAATTGGTAAGGCACACGATCCCGTCAAGGCTGTGGGCATTGCACACCGCCTCGATAGAATCGGCAATAAGCTCCCGCGCAGCCAAGGGATAACACATCCCCAAATGCCCCATAGCCAGGCCGTCGCAGATCGCGGGAATGCCGAAAAAGAACGGAACTCCGCCGCCTGCGCAGACGCCGCGTTCAATAAACCGTTCCAGGTCGCGCATCCCGATATGCCCGGGAACCAGGTCGGTAAAAGAAGTCGCCACCCCGATAAACGGTTTGGAAAGATCTTTTCTGCTCAACCCCGTGGCATGCAGAAGCGCGCGGTGCGGAACCCGCTCTAATCCCTTTTTGATATTATCTGATCTCATCACAACCTCCGCAAAAATTCCAGCTAATTATCCGTAAACTCGCAAAAGTTACAGTGCATAAGTTCAGTCTACTTATGCACCTATGCACTAAAATACGCACTTAGGAACTTACGAACTAATCTGCGCCCTCTCCGTCATGCACTATTTCTTTCCCTTCTTTGCGTTTACGGGAGATCACTCTCTTCAAGGTAACGTATTTGTCTACGAGCTCCTTATTGTTCACCGCGTTGAGCTGTTTGAAAAGGAATTCGAACTTATCCTCTATTTCTTTGGCAATAGCATCCCGGGTTTCATCGGGAAGCCTCATGATATCTTTCTTGAATGGGCCCAGCGCTTTTTTGCGCGATTTATAGAAGAACTGTTCTTCAGTCTCGCCTTCTTTGCGCTCCGAAGCGGCATTGACTTTCAACCACTCATATATTTTGCTCTTCAGATCCTGCGGAAAATGTTTGCTGTCATAGATCATATTCTGGAATTCGGTAGCCAGATGGACTTCCGCCGTATCGCATTCCGGGAATTTGTGGAATGCCTCCGCGGGCAACGTGGATGCGCCGTGCTGTACCGCGCCGCCAAGGCCGAATTCAGTCTTGGCTATCTGGGACAAGGTCTTCAAGGTATCAAAATCAAGTTTCACCTGCGCGATCGAACCATCGGGAAGCACCACGCCGCCGTGAGATGTCCCGGTCTGGACGGAGATCTTGCTGATCCCGGCCAATCCCTTGCGCAGCCTGTCCTTATACCCCCCCATAAATATCCGCAGTTCCTCGGGCGTGGAATTTTTATGCCCGACCTCCCCGATCTCTCCGCCCACCGACACCGTAACGCCCTTAGGCTCGATACGGCGGATGAACTGGGTGAGTTTCGCGCACACGTCGAAATTATCATACTGCTGTTTTTTAACGGTGGACTGCCCGAGGTCGACCAGGGTTGAAGAATCTATATCGATATTATAGAACCCGGCGGAAACCGCGTCCTCGATCAATGCCTGTAACGCTGCCAGTTCCGCTTCCGGATTTTCTTTGTATTTCCTGGCATTCACCTGGACATGATCGCCTTGAATGAATACCGGCCCCGCGTATTCTTCCTTGACCGCCGCGGCCAGGACCACCGCCGCGTATTCCACCGGCGGCTGGCCGGTATAACCCATTTCCGATTTGGCGATCTCGAAAATGAACGCCCCGGAATTATTCCGTTTGGCGACCCTGAACATGGCACGGGCGAGGTCATAGGTCATGCTCCGCAGATTGAACGCCGGCACCGTGAACCCGCCGAATTCACCCTTCCCGCGCGCCATATACAACTCATGAATACTCGAAGGATAAACACCCTTTTTATAAGCAACGGCAAAAATCTTCTTTGCCAGTTCCTTCTTCCTGTCCATGTCGTCGCTCATGATCAAATCCATGGCAAAAATACCGATATCGATTCCTTTTCTTCCCATTGTCTTATCTCCTCTCTTTTTTCAATGTCAAATCACAAAATCAGTTTTGTCATTTTCCCGCTTAGTATTACGTGAGTATCTTTATCAATTTATAAAGACTGCCCGCCTGCAGTTTCGTTTTTTTCACCGCATCCTTCAGATCGACGATATTGATCTTGTCGGAAATGATCCCCACGGCTTTGCCGCTTTTCCCTTTCAACAAAAGATCAACCGCGGCCGCTCCGAAAAGCGAAGCAAGGATCCTGTCCCGTGCCGTGGGACTGCCTCCCCGCTGTACATGCCCCAGGACCACTTCTCTGGTCTCCAGCGTGGTCATCTCGTTGATCCGGCGCGCTACATCCGCCGCCTTTGCCCGGCCTTCAGCGGTAATAATGATCCAGCTGATCTTGCCCCGCAGATTCCCCTCCACGATAGCATGGCACATATCATACATGCTGAACTTCTGTTCCGGGAGCAATACTTCCTCCGCGCCGCCGCTCACCGCCACCTGCAAAGCGATATATCCGCTGTCCCTTCCCATGACCTCGACCACGAAAACCCGTTCCATGGAGGTCGCGGTATCCCGTATCTTATCGATTGCCTCAACCGCCGTATTGACCGCGGTATCGGAACCAATGGTGGAATCGGTACCGTACACATCGTTATCTATGGTTCCCGGCACGCCGATACAGGGAATATGCCACCGTTCGCTCAAAGCAATCCCGCCCCGGTACGTGCCGTCCCCGCCTATCACAACCACGGCGTCGATCTTATTCCTCTTTAAGTTTTCCACCGCCCGTTTTTGCCCTTCACGCTTCAGGAACTTCTCGGAACGGGCAGTCTTTAGAATGGTACCGCCGCGATTGATAATATTGGAAACAGAACGATGATCCAAAAGTTTTATATCCTCCTGGATAAGCCCTTCGTAGCCGCGATAAATCCCCATGACTTCCACTTTATTAAAGAGCGCGGAGCGGACAACCGCGCGGATCGCCGCGTTCATGCCCGGCGCATCGCCGCCCGAAGTAAGAACTCCTATTCGCTTGATCTTCATCGTCGATAAGGTTAATGGCGGTTAATGACAAAAGAAAACAACAACCTTTTTTCCTACTCCAGCCCCTCCACCTGCATTTCTCTCGGATGAGAAATCGTGAAATTCAGGAATATTTCCTGCTTCGCTTTTGGCTCCAGTTCCAATTCCCACAACCAGATGCCTTTTCTATCCTTCCAGTCTTTTTCCTTAGGCTCAAGGCTTACCTGGTTTATCTTTACTTTGATACGGTCCTCTTCGGAAACCGGAACAGCGTCAAACAACTTCACTCTGATCCTGCGCGATTTATAATTTTCCGCGCTCAGTTTATATTTAAAGGCTATTTGTTTTACCGGAGACGGGATGTTCGCGAACAGGGTCTCGTCGGATTTCTTTTCGATAATCTCCCTCTTAATCTTTACATTTTCATCCGCGCCCAGGTACAAATCGAATTCTTCCCCCGGGCTGATATTATTGATATTCGAAGCGCCGACAAAATCACCATCGAGGAATATATTCACCTTCCCGGCCAGGAGCTGCAATTCCTTGCTGTTGGTTACCCGCGAACCGAGATAGGCGAACGGGCTTATCCGCGGGTAGGCCGCGTATTCGAAATTCGCTTTCAAAACCTGGTTCGACACCGGAAGTTTATATTCCGAACCGTCGGATTTAACGCTTACTTTCCGCGGGAGTTTATAAACCACGGATATACCCCGTTCCTGGGCGTCGGCATACGCGGCTTCTTCCGGAGCCGCGGCGCCGGTTACCGCCTCGTCTTTCATCTCAAGAGCCTGGTTCTGCATCCTGGCCGCCATGGGCATGGAAGCCATTTTATCCCGGGAAAACATACGCGGCTGGAACGGCTTCAAGACCCAAGGAGAAATATACGGAATATTCCCGCCAATCGAAGGTTTCGCGGTCGACAGGGACATTTCCACGTCATTCCAGTCTTCTCCCGTAAATTGACGTACCACGCCGTAAGAAACAAGTTCTACTTCGTTCTTCTCAAAAGACGCGCGCGCGTCATACAACGGCTGCCATTCCGCGCCTCCCCTGACCAGATACGCCACGTTTATAGAGAACTTCCCGCCCTTGTTCACCTGCGCGTCCACGATGATCGACCGTTTTATTTTATCCACCGGCCCGGATATCTGCGCCAATTCCCGTTCCAAAACATCGATCTTCTCAGCCAGTGCCCTCATCTTCAACTCGCAATCCATGACCGCGGAATAATGGGACCGCAGCTTCGCGTCAAGAAACCCCAGAGTTCCCTCCAGTTCCTGGGGCGTGGGAACTTTAGTCACCAAATCTTTAGGTATCTGCCCGCCCGAGAATAACCGGATGGAGTCGAGAAATGCTTTTTCCTCGAAGAGCAGCTTTCGCTGATCCTCAAACTGCCTGTTTTCATCATTCAAAGAACGAATCTGAGCCTGTATTTCTTTTATTCTCGCCGAAGGAGTTTCTTCCAGGAACTCTTTTTTTACCTGCGCTCCGAACAATTTAAACCCGGCTTCCCCCGATGCCGTAACCTTCAAGGAATTTTCGTCCACTTCGGGAATGATATCGGGAAAAACAAGATTAAATTCTCCGGCATCCAGGGAAACCTCCGCGGTCCTGGTGATCAACACGGAATCGGCATAAAGCATCACCTGCGAGATTCTCGAATCAACGGTGACCTGCGACGCGTAAGAACAGACATACACACCAGTAAGAAACATTCCTATCAAGAAAAGAAACAATACTTTTCTCATCGCATCCCCCCTCGTTAGTGTAAAGTGTGTAAGTGTAAAGTTTGTAAGTAAAAACACATTGATCACTTACACACTGTACACTTAAAAACTTACACACTACTTACTCTACGTGCCGATTTCCCAGCTCGCTAAATATTTTTTCTGCTCCGCAGTTAACGTATCGACGGTAATCCCCATCGATTTCAGTTTTAAAGCCGCGATATTTTTGTCGATATCCTCGGGGACTTTATATACTTCATGGTTCAATTCCTTGTAATGTTTAAGCATGTATTCGGCGCTTAAGGCCTGATTCGCGAAAGACATATCCATGACCTGCGCCGGATGCCCTTCTGCCGCGGCCAGATTGATCAACCTGCCTTCTCCCAACACATAGATCCTGCGGCCGTTTGAAAGCGTATATTCTTCCACAAACTCCCGTATCGTCCGTTTCTGTTTGCTGAGCTTTTCCAGTGAAGGGACATCGATCTCAACGTTAAAATGCCCGGAATTGGCAAGGATGGCCCCGTCTTTCATGATTGGGAAATGCTCGCGCCTGATAACGTTAATATCCCCGGTTACAGTCAGGAACACATCCCCGATTTTGGCGGCGGCGGCTATGGGCATCACCTCAAAACCGTCCATGGAAGCCTCCAAAGCGCGCAGCGGGTCCACTTCGACTATGATCACCCGCGATCCCATGCCTTTCGCACGCATGGCAACGCCTTTCCCGCACCAGCCGTACCCGCAAACCACGAACGCGGCACCGCTCAGTAATTTGTTGGTGGCGCGCACGATGCCGTCAATAGAGGACTGACCGGTCCCATACCGGTTATCGAACAAATGTTTGGTCTGGGCGTCGTTCACCGCGATAATAGGATATCCCAATTTCCCCTCGCCGGCCAGGGAACGCAAACGAATCACGCCCGTAGTGGTCTCTTCGGTCCCGCCGATAATACTTTTCAGTTTGTAGGTATCCGGTTTCTGATGGATGGTGGAAACCAGGTCCGCTCCGTCGTCCATAGTGACGACGGGAGCCATTGACAATACTGCCGCTATATGGCTGTAATATACCTTGGTATTTTCGCCTTTGATCGCGAAAACCGGTATCTTAAGGTCTTTGACCAGAGAAGCGGCAACATCATCCTGGGTGGATAACGGATTGGAAGCGCATAAAGTTATCTGCGCGCCGCCCGCTTTCAAAACCTCCATCAATACCGCTGTCTCCGTGGTCACGTGCAGACAACAGGCAACCTTTACGCCGGATAACGGCTTTTCTTTTTTAAAACGTTCGGCGATCAGCCGGAGTACCGGCATATTGTTACGCGCCCACTCGATGCGCAACGCCCCCTTATGCGCAAGTTTCATATCCTTGACGTCGTAGTTCAAATCATCCTCCTGTCTTCAAATAGTGTGTAAGTTTGTAAGTATAAAGTGTGTAAGCGCTGCCGCACTAAGTGCTCAGTCTTTTTTTTACACTTACAAACTTATACACTAAGTTCTCGTTTAATTATAGTTTTGCCGCCTGTTTCTTCAACGCCGCCGCCTTATCCGTGCTCTCCCAGCTGAATTCCGGTTCCGTTCTTCCGAAATGTCCGCAGCAAGCGGTTTTCCGGTAAATAGGCCTGAGAAGATCCAGGGACTTGATCATTCCCGAAGGGGTCAGATCGAAATTATCACGGATGAGCTTAACGTACGACGCCTCGGAAAGTTTCCCCGTTCCGAAAGTATCAACCATGATCGCCAGCGGTTCGGCGCGGCCGATAACGTAAGCGACATGTATCAAACATTTGTCCGCCAATCCGGCGGCTACGATATTCTTGGCAACATACCGGACCATATACGCGGCTGAACGATCAACTTTAGTTGGATCCTTCCCGGAAAAAGCCCCGCCGCCGCTGGCTACCATACCGCCGTAGGTATCCACGACGATCTTCCTCCCGGTCATTCCGGTATCGGATTGAGGCCCACCGATCACGAACTTCCCGGTCTCATTCACGAAAAATTTCGTGTCTTTATCCATATATTCCTTCAAAATCGGTTTGGCGATCAAATCAATGATATCCTGCCGTGCCTGTTTGGTGATCCTTTCTTTGGTTGAATCCAATATATCATCGGTATGCTGGCAGGCGAGGACACAGCAATCCACCCTTTTGGGAACACCGTCGTGATATTCCACGGTCACCTGCGATTTACCGTCCGGGCCCAGGTATTTCAATTCGCCTTTTTTCCTCACTTCCGCCATACGCTTTACCAGTTTATGGGCAAGCATAATAGGCAGCGGCATGAGTTCCTCCGTTTCACGGCAGGCATACCCCACCATGAACCCCTGGTCCCCGGCGCCGCCTTTATCAACCCCCTGGGCGATATCCGGCGACTGTGTGTGTATGGTATTGATAACCGCACAGGTATGATAATCAAACCCGTACTTGGGATGGGTATACCCGATCTCTTTCAATATATTCCGCGTAAGATTGTGCACGTCCACATATCCCGTAGTGGTAATTTCACCTCCGACAATAAGCAGCCCCATGGTCACGTAGGTTTCACAA
Source organism: Candidatus Omnitrophota bacterium (assembly GCA_041653035.1). Classification (GTDB taxonomy): domain Bacteria; phylum Omnitrophota; class Gorgyraeia; order Gygaellales; family Profunditerraquicolaceae; genus JAQTZX01. The sequence goes on along the minus strand of JBAZGE010000003.1, from coordinate 30,730 downwards.
GCTACCCTGCCGTACGGGTCCTGGCGCAGAACATCATCGAGCACCCCGTCCGATATCTGATCACAAACCTTATCCGGATGCCCCTCCGCCACTGATTCCGATGTAAAATAAATCTTACGCATCTAAAAACCTCCTTCATTGTTTAACAATCCCGTACAACGGGATGATGCCGGCATTTCCTCCCGGACCGCGTGCCCGGGTTTACCAGCCGGATTAATTTTTTTTGAATAAACTCTTCAATTTTCGGTACGTTTGAATACGCCCGATATCTATCCAGAAATCATGAAATGTGGAACCGAACACTTTATCCTGCTTCGTCACCCAATCTATAAATACCCCGATAGAGTCTTTCGAGTTCGTGGTCTTGAAATATTCCGCGATCAAACCCGCTTTTTCAACCGGCAAATAATACAAGCACATAGCTATCAGGCTCGACTCGGGATGTGCGGGTTTTTCGACAAATTTCACGATGCGATTGCCCCGCCCAACGGTAACCACGCCGTAATGGCAGGCTTCTTCCCTATCCTTAACATCAAAAACCCCCACCGTCACAGAGGGAGCGTTCTTCTTTCCCTCCCTGACAAAATCCGTTAACGGTGCCTTGAAAAAATTGTCCCCGCCCAATACCAGATAATCTTCGTCAAAACCCGTTTTGCGGAACACCCAATTCATGTCGCCGACCGCACCCAGCCGTTCCTTCGGGTTTTTAGTCATATCGTTCAATACACGGACTTTTTTCTTGAACGGCAGTGTCTCCCGCCAGGCCCCGAACCGTTTGAAAAAACGGTCGTTGGTCACCACGATTATCTCGGAAAGACCGTCCAACTCAATAATCTTATCCAGCAGATATTCGATGATCGGCCGCTTATTTACCTTCAAGAGCGGTTTGGGCAAGAACCGTGTGTATGGATATAACCGCGTGCCGTAGCCGGCAGCAAGTATCAAAGCTTTCATAGTCGAGTTATTAGTTAAGCGTCAGCCAAAAACGTTATTTCAGAATATCCCTGACCCTGTCGTGGACGAACGATTCGACCTCTTTCGCGGTCGACAAACTTAACGCTTCACGGGCTATGTTCCGGGCGTCCGCGGCAGAGACCGAACGGATCATATATTTCATCTGCGGGATCGCCAGCGACGGCATACTGAACTCATCCAGCCCGAGCCCCAGAAGTATCAACGCGAAGATCGGATCAGAGGCCATTTCTCCGCACATACCCACCCATATCTTGTTCGCGTGTGCGGCCTCAATGACATCCCTGACCATACGCAGTACCGCGGGATGCGCGGGTTCATATAAATACGCCACTTTTTCGTTGGTACGGTCTACCGCCAAAGCATACTGGATAAGATCGTTGGTACCGATACTGAAAAAATCCGCTTCCTTTGCCAGCAGGTCGGCGGTCATTGCCGCTGAAGGCACTTCTATCATCACCCCTACTTCAAGATCTTTGTTGAACACGGTGCCCTCTCTGCTCAATTCTTCACGGCAATCGCCCAGAATCTTATTTGCCTGCCGCAATTCTTCCACGCCGGAGATCATCGGATACATCAATTTCAGATTGCCGAACGCCGACGCGCGAAGAATAGCCCGCAGCTGCAGCTTGAATATGTCCGGCCGCGCGAGACAAAACCGGATAGCGCGCCATCCCAGAAACGGCTGCATGTCTTTGGGGATATCGAACTGCGAAAGGAATTTATCCCCTCCCAGGTCTAAAGTGCGAATGATTACCCGATAAGGGATCATCTGTTCCGCCACGAATTTATACGCCTGAAAATGCTCTTCTTCAGTAGGAAGGTCTTTCCTGTTCATGTAAAAAAATTCCGTGCGGTACAATCCTATACTCTGCCCGCCATGCAGCTTGACCGAAGGCACTTCGTCGGGAAATTCAATATTGCTGGCGATCTCAACCGTCACCCCGTCTACCGTCTGGGCAGGCAGGTCCTTTACCGCCCAAAACTTCTCTGAAAAACCCTTGAACTTCTGTTCTTCCTGCAAATATAAATTCAGGGTCTCCTCATCGGGATTGATAATCACCATCCCGGTGTTCCCGTCGACAATAAGCATATCGCCGGACTGCGTTTTGGCGGTAATCGATTCGGTACCCACGACCGCGGGGATCTCGAGGGATTTAGCTATGATCGCGGTATGCGAAGTCTTGCCTCCGATATCGGTCACAAAAGCGCACACTTTCTGCTTATACATTGCCGCGGTATCGGAAGGAGAAAGGTCATGCGCCACCACCACCGCCTTCTCCTGCAGGTCTTTCAGGTTCTTGCGCTCGCGCCCCAGAAGATTACGCAAAATCCGTTTCCCTACGTCGTTAACGTCGGATATCCGCTCTTTCAGGTATTCATCTTCGATTTTCGAAAAAACAGAGATATATTTTTTTAAAACTTCCTGAAAGATATAGGCGACGTTCACCTGGTCCTTTTTCAGGCGGGAAATAACCTCCTCAATAAGCATGCGGTCCTCGAGAACCAGCAAATGCGCGTCAAATATCTGAGCCTCTTCCTGCCCCATATCGACTGAGATCCGTTTCTGCAGTTCAATAATCTCGCGGCGGGTCTTTATTAAAGCCTCTTCGAAAATCTGTATCTGCAGAGGAATATCTTCAGGCCGGATGCTTTCGAGGGGAACGACATAATCTTCCCTGCCCAATTTATAGGCCGGACCAACGGTAATACCCGGTGCCGCCGCTATTCCTTTTAAAGTAATCATAGTTATTCGCTTTCGACGATCTTTTCCAGTTCTTTCATAGCCTGCGGAGCGTCTTTCCCCTCCGCTTCGATAATAATAACACTGCCTTTCTCGGCACCCAGCATAAGGATCCCCATGATCGACTTGCCGTTCACTTCATCAGCGTCCCGTTTAACGGTGATCTTGGCGTCGAATTTATTCGCGACCTGCACAAAAAGAGCCGCCGGCCTGGCATGGAGGCCCTCTTTTTTCTGCACCACGATCTGTTTAACCACTTTCGTCATCTGAATCCCCTATAACTCATTATTCCTATATTTCTTCTATAAAACCGAGTATCATTTTGGCCAGTTTCATGGGATCGTGCCGTATAATGCCGTCATTCACCGCGGCGATATCTTCACCGATCACCCGATACCCCATATTTTCAATGTTCCTTTGGTCGCCTGCTACCAAACAAGCGCTCTCTTTCTCATAACGCTTAATGATCTCGGGCGATATCTCGCCGGTATTCACGATACAATAATCAAAGATACGAGTATGGCTGTGTTTCACCAGCGCTTTTACGTGCGTAAAAGCGCTGTACCCGTCTGTCTCTCCGGGCTGGGTCATGATATTACACACATAAACTTTTAACGCCTTTGACGCGACAATCGCCTCGGTTATCCCTTTGATCAAAAGGTTGGGAATAATACTCGTGTACAAAGAACCCGGCCCCAGGATGATAAGATCGGCTTCTTCGATCGCCTTGACCGCTTCCGGCGTAGCCACCGAAGAATCGGGCTTCAGAGAAATCCTGTCGATAGGCTTTAAAGCCTTGGGAATTTTATCTTCGCCCTCAACGCGGGTTCCATCCTTATATTCGGCTACCAACGCCACATTATCCAGGGTCGAAGGGATCACCTGCCCGCGCAACGCCAAAACCTTGCTTGTTTCTTTAATAGCCTTCTCGAAATCACCGGTCACCTGCGTCATAACCGTTATGAACAGGTTCCCGAAATTATGCCCGGCCAGTTCCGACCCCTTGTCAAAACGGAACTGGAACAAGTTCTGCATCAAGGATGAAGCGTCTGCCAAGGCTACCAGGCAGTTCCGGATATCTCCGGGCGGCAATATATCGAATTGCTGCCGTAATCTCCCGGAAGACCCCCCTTCATCCGCGACCGTTACAACCGCGGTTATATTTGAGGTGTATTCTTTAAGGCCGGTTAAAAGCGTGGAAAGGCCCGTACCGCCCCCCACGGTGATAATTTTCGGCCCTTTACTCAGCTGACTTCGAAGATATAAAATGTTGACTAATTCGTTCTCTTTTGACGGGGGCATAAATGCCGCTATAAAAGAATGCAGCATATTCTGTATGCCCAGCGCCAGAATAATGACACCTGAAACCACAACGATAAAATCAAAAACCTGCGGCAGCCAGTATTCTTCGGTTCCCAGATAACTGGCACCCAGTATTACCAGAACAACGCCCAACGCGATAACAAAAACCCAGCGTTTAATGCCTATCCCGGGATATAACCATTTGAAGATGCGTTCGACTTTTCCCCTGACTCGCGTAAGGTTAAAACTTCTCATCTTCCTGGCTGATTATCCTGGTAATGCTTTTATCATCCTCACAACCGCGCAGACTGTCGCGGAAATACTTATCTCTAAAAAGACGGGAAATTCGGGCAAGTGCTTTCAAATGCGAACCGGCGGAATCATGGGGTGCGACGAGCAGAAAAAAAATGTAAACGGGTTCTCCGTCCAACGAATCGAAATCCACCCCTTTTTTTGACAAACCGAACGCACCGACGAGTTTGCTCACGCAATCGGATTTGGCATGCGGGATAGCGATACCCTGACCGATAGCGGTTGACCCAAGGGACTCCCTCTCCATAAGCGCCTCGATAAGCTTGGCGCGGCTGCTTTTTTCTATATCACCGGCGGACACCAGAGCGTCTACAAGCTCCTTAATGACATCTTCTTTTCTAGAAGTTCTCAGATCCGGCAAGATAGCTTTTCTAGACAAAAAATCCATAATTTTCATACCGCTTCCTCCCTGGAACACTGTTGTTAGCCTAAAGTGAAAATTTGGAGCGGCGGACGGGATTTGAACCCGTGCCATCTTGCTTGGCAAGCAAGCATTCTACCGCTGAATTACCGCCGCATTATTTACTGGTATATCTACGCTCTCATCAACTCTTCCGCGTGTAATAATCCTGGGCGGAAGAGGATTTGAACCTCCAAGGGTCGCCCCAATAGCTCCTAAGGCTATCGCGTATGCCAATTCCGCCATCCGCCCGTCGCTCGCTGTAGCTATTGCAGTACTTGTATAGTAAACCTGTAACGGTTGAGGCTTATTTTCCTGCTTATCTCGCTTGGCAAGGACGCTCGCTCCCCATAGGGGAAACTACGTTTCCCCTTCTGGCGCTCCCTCGCAGAAACCGCTCGGTCGCTGTCATCCCCTTCCTTCACACCTGAACAAGTTCCTTTAAGGGAAAAACGTACTTTTTCCCTTAAAATCCCTTTTGTGATGTTTTTAACGGCACTAACCTTAATCAAAAACTCTTTGTCCGCCTGCGGCGGACAGCCGTTAAAAACATGTCGCTCGCTCGAAGCTTTTCTCAAACCATCTTTTGACTTTACTTATGCACTCCTGCACCTATGCACTCGTGCAACAAATTAAATGAGCCTCCCGCGAGTCGAACGCGGCACAGTCACCTTAAAAGGGTGGTGCTCTACCAGATGAGCTAGAGGCCCGAATTTAGTTGTCAGTTATCAGTTGTCGGTTGTCAGAAAGAACGATAAAAAATCTGCTTATTAAAAAAACTCCTTAAATTTCGAGGATCTCTTTGTCTTTGTTCTTGAGTATTTCTTCTATCTTGGCGGCATACTTATCGACGATTTTCTGAAGTTCTTCAATACCTTTGAATTTTTCGTCTTCCGAGATCAATTTATCCTTCTCAAGCTTCTCCAGAAGCTCTTTTGAATCACGGCGGATTGTCCTGACCGAAATCTTGCCTTCTTCAGAGATCTTATTCACCATTTTAGTAAGCTCCAGCCGCCGTTCCTTGGATAACTGCGGAACAGGCAGTTTTATCGCTTTGCCGTCATTGAACGGGGTAATCCCCAGATTCGATTTCAAGATGGCTTTTTCGATCTCGGGAATAACCTTGGGATCCCACGGCTGGATGACCACCATATGCGCATCAGGCACGGAAATTGAAGCCAACTGTTTTAGAATTGTCGGGGTACCGTAATAATCCACATGCATGCCTTCCACCAGATGCGGGCTTGCCCTGCCGGTCCGGATCTCGGAAAATTCCCGCAGAAGAAAATCCAGCATCTTCTTCAACTTATCCTCTGTTGTATGCAGCACTTCCCTGACCGTCATACGCACCTCCCTTGTGGAGATCAGTTAATAACCGTACCGATTTTTTCTCCCAGGAGAAGACGCTTGATATTCCCCTCCTGGGTTAAATTAAAAACGATAATAGGCAATTTATTATCCATGCACAGACTTACCGCTGTCGCGTCCATGAATCGAAGATCCTGCTGAAGTACCTCTATGTATTTTATAGTCTCGAATTTCTGAGCTTCCTTCACCTTGACCGGATCGGCGGTATACACCCCGTCCACCTTGGTAGCTTTTAAAAGCGCCTGCGCGTTGATCTCTACCGCGCGCAGGGCCGCCGCGGTATCGGTGGTAAAAAACGGATTACCGGTACCGGCAACGAAAATAACCACCCTTTCTTTTTCCAAATGACGGATCGCCTTTCTGCGTATGTAGGGTTCCGCGATCCGCTGTATCTCGATAGCGGTCATTACCCGGGTGGGTATCCCGATTTTCTCCAGAACATCCTGAAAAGCCAGGCCGTTTATGACCGTAGCCAGCATCCCCATATAATCCGCGACCGAGCGGTCCAGATCCAACCCCAGAGAAGCGGTATTTTCCTGTCCCCTCAGGATGTTTCCTCCGCCCAAAACGATAGCCACATCGACGCCTAATTCCCTGAGATCCCGTATCTGATGGGCTATAGAAAGAAGAATATTATGATCGATCCCGTGGGCTCTTTTTCCCTGCAGAGCCTCTCCGCTTAATTTAAGGACTATTCTTTTATAAACGGTTTCAGGCATTATCCACCGATCTTATAGCGGACAAATCTACGAATGACGATATTTTCTTTGTATTTCGCGACCAAGCCGCCCAAGAGATCCTTAATACTCAAGCTGGGATCCTTTATGAACGGCTGTTCCATAAGGCAATTCGCCTTCAGGAACTGCTCTTTATCCTTCGCCGTTTCAAGCATTTCAGCCGGGACTTCTTCACCCTTGACATACGCCGGGTCACAGGCGGCTATCTGCATGGCAATATCTTTGGTAAACTGGATAAAATCCTCATTGCGCGCCACGAAATCCGTCTCGCTGGAAACTTCCACTAAAACACCTATTTTATTGCCCATGTGCAGATAGACTTCCACCCGGCCTTCTTTTGCCGTGCTGCCCTGCCTCTTGGCGGCGATCTCCAGGCCCCGCTTGCGCAACAATTGAATTGCTTTATCGAAATCGCCGTCAGCCTCCATCAAAGCCTTCCGGCAATCGGCAATGCTCGCCAAACTCACTCTGCGTAATTCCTTGATCTGATCTACCGAAACAACCATCTCTTTATTGCTCCTTCCTGAGTAATTATTATGCTCCATCCTTCTTCCGCACCGGTACCCCCGTACGCCCCTTCCGCGCGGCCTTTGATTCTTCACTGGGAGGCTCGGCCTTTTCAACAATCTCCTCGATTTCCTTGATTCCGACTTCTTCTGCCGGTAAAACCAGCGCGGCATCATCACCCTTTTTCTGCTCCTTGACAATCCCGCCTTCCTGGGTCAGATACGAAAGGAATTTTTTCCTGCCTTCAATGACACTATCGGCGATAAGGCCGGCCACGATACGGATCGATTTGGTCGCGTCATCATTCCCGGGAATGGGAAAATCGACCAGGTCGGGATCCGAATTCGTATCGATAAAACCGATGACCGGGATAAGCAGCCGCCGGGCTTCCCTGACAGCGGTCTCCTCCTTTTTCGTATCAACGATAAAAACCGCTTTCGGCATATGTTCCATCTGCACGATCCCGAAAAAGTTCTTCTTTAACTTCGCCAGCTCTTTTTCCAAAAGAGCGACTTCTTTTTTGGTCAGCTTTTCGAAAGTTCCATCGCCCTTCATCCGCTCGATCTCTTTCATGCGGGCGATCCGCTTTTTGATGGTCGAAAAATTGGTCAGCAATCCGCCCGGCCAGCGTTCCGTGACATAATACATACCACAGCGGATCGCTTCCTGCTGAATAATCTCCTGCGCCTGCTTTTTGGTCCCCACAAAAAGCACTACCTCGCCCTTGGAGGTAATCTCCAGCAGGAAATCCCGCGCTTTATTCAAGCACTCCACGGTCTTTTCCAGGTCGATTATATAAATACCGCTGCGGTGGCCAAAAATAAACTTCTTCATTTTTGGGTTCCAGCGCGACGTTCTATGGCCGAAATGGACCCCGGCTTCCAATAACTGTTTGATCAATTCTAGTGACAACGTTACTCCTCCTTTATTGAGCAGGAAACTGCTGCTTATTTTTTCACAGGTACTTTTAACTCGAAAAAGTACATATTCTTAAAGAAGTTTAGTATAACATAATTATTGTTTTGTGCAACTCTTTTTAAGAAATAATTCTGCTCCGGAGAAAAATGAATTCTTGACAATACGCGGCTTTCCAGTATACTTGTTAAGAATAATCACCTAAGGGAGCCCCTCAGCTTAAAGGCAAGGCTCCCTCCCCGAAGCAAAAAAACACATCCATAGATTCCTATCCCCGGTCTGAAGACCGAGGATTTTGCGGAGGGGATTAAGGCTATAATAGCATAAAGGAGTGAACTATGTTACGGAAATGTTTCATCTGCGGAAAAGGGGCGATGACCGGCATGAAAGTCGTGCGAAAGGGCCTTATCAAAAAGAAAGGCGGCACCGGCAGCAAAATAGTCCGAAGCACTAAACGCCAATTCCTGCCCAACCTCAAGAGGATCCGCATTATCGTAGGGGTATCCCCTCAACGGGTATACGTCTGCACAAAATGTATCAAAAAGGGCGAGATCAAAAAAGTGTAACTTCCCACCCGGGCATATACCTAAAAATATCTCCAGTTTCACGTATAACGAAACCGGGGATATTTTTCACACTCCCGGCCCAAAGCCTCCCGGTATTTCCTTGTGCGTCTTTCGTTTGCCCCCTCAAAACAAACCGATGATCAACCACCAGAAAAAAGCCGCCTGGCCGGAATAAAACCCGATAGCAAAACAATATCAAAAAAACACAGCCGCGGTTACCGAAAAAACATATCTTTGATCTCGAGGATGAGGGATTCTTCCCCGTTCCAGGTATCGATGCGCAGTTTATAGACCATATCGAAAGAATCGGCGTCCTGCAGGCTCTCGTTCATGCCCGCCTTACCGAATCCGATAGCCGGAAAAGTATTTTTTCCATCGGTTACCCAGAACTTAAGCGTCTCTCTGCCTAAAAGGCGGGATTCCCCTTTTAATTCCAGGCCGCGGGTATAGAATAACGGCTCCGTATTCCCGGAGCCGAACGGCTCCAAAGCCGCAAGTTCACGGATCAAATCATCGGTCAGTTCCTCGAGGGACAATTCCATATCCACCTCATAACTGGGAAGCAGGTCTTCAAAGATCATTTTTTCGTGCGCCACTTTATTGATCCTGTCCCTGAAAACATCGATATTATCCCGCTCTATAACCATGCCTACGGCATGCTGATGCCCCCCGAAACTACTGAGCAGTTCGCTGCATTGTTCGATCCCCTCAAAAAGATGGAAGTTCTTTATGGAACGGCCGGATCCCCGGCAGAGACGCTCGGACAAAGATATGAGTATGGTAGGACGGTAAAACCGGTCGACCAACTTGGCGGCCACGATCCCCAGAACCCCCGGATGCCAGCCTTCTTTGGCCAATACCACGATCTTATGATCCTTAAAATTAACCTCCCGGTCGATCAAACTCCCGGCTTCCTCAAGAATATTATTCTCCACTTTCTGCCGCTGACGGTTACAATCTTCGATAGTCCGGGCCAACTGTTCCGCCTCTTCCCCGTTTTGGCTCATCAACAGGTCAAAGGATATCTCGGCGGTATCCATACGGCCGCCGGCATTGATGCGCGGGCCGAGTATAAAACTGATGAATTCGGGAGTGATCTTTTTGTTCCGTAAACGGCTGACTTCCATAAGCGCCCGCAATCCGATCCGTTTCGTCTGAGCCAGGCTGGTCAATCCCTCCTTGACCAAAACCCGGTTCTCCCCGGTCAAGGGAACACAATCCGCCACCGTACCCAAAGCAACGATATCCAGGTCATCCTTCAAAAATTTTCCCGTGAGAGCCTGGCATAACTTATAGGCCACGCCCACTCCCGCCAGGTCGCGGTAAGAGTAATTCGAATCTTTTAGTTTCGGATTGATCATGGCGGTGGCGGCATGCAGAACCCCGTCTTCCTGGGGTTCATGATGATCGGTAACAATCACGGTGATCCCATTCTTCCGGAGTTCCCGGATGAGTTCATGACTGTTCGTCCCGCAATCGGCGGTAATAAGCAGTTTTATATTCTTTTCTTTTACCAGGGTTAAAATGGCGGGATTGAGGCCATACCCTTCCTTGATCCGGTTGGGGATATAATGAAATGTTTCCGCCCCCATCGAGGAAAGGGTGGTTTCCAACAAAGTCAGCGCGGTCACCCCGTCCACGTCGTAATCGCTGAAAATAAGGATTTTTTCTTTCTGCTCGATCGATTTTTTGATGAAACCCACGGCCTGGTCCATCTGGGCAAAAAGGAAAGGATCCTGAAGCTGACCAAGTTCAACATTCAGGAATTTCTGCGCTTCCGAGGCACTGCGTATCCCCCGGTTGATCAGCACCTGGGCAAGAATCCTGCTGATACCGAGTTCCCGGCTTAATTGGGCCTGTAAATTACTTTCCTGCGAAGCGATCCTTATTATTTTCTGCGAGTACATACGGCCCTCTCGACTCACATAACTATTATGCTTACATCTTTTGGGGCTTGGACACTCCCAGCAGTCCTAAGCTTATTCCGATAACGGTCTCCACTCCTTTGATCAAAGCCAGCCGTGCGTTGGTCAAATCTTCCGCCTGCCCCAACACCCGGTGTTTATCGTAAAATTTATGAAACACCTCCGCAGTTTCCTGGAGATACACCGTCAGCATATACGGATCGATGGTATTCTGACAGATCTGCAGGGTATACGGAAACTGCCAGAGCTTGCGTATCACCTGGAGCTCTTCTTCTTCCTTTAACAAAGTCAGGTCAGCATGATCATAGGCGCAGTTCTCCGGGCCCGAACGCAGGATACTGCATATCCTCGCGTAGGCGTATTGCACGTAATACACCGGATTCTCGGCAGTCTGCTTTTTGGCGACCTCCAGGTCAAAACTCAGCTGGCTGGAAGTCCGGCGCATCAGGAAAAAGAACCTGGCCGCATCCACCCCCACTTCATCGAGTACTTCCCGGAGGGAAATATACTGTCCGCGCCGGGTAGACATTTCAACCGGCTTGCCGTCCCTGAAGATCGAAGCCAACTGAACAATGATGACGGAAAGAGAATCCGGCTCATGGCCTAAAGCCTTGACCGAAGCCTTGAGACGGTTTATATACCCGTGATGGTCCGGCCCCCAGAGATTTATCAGCCAGTTAAAACCCCGTTTATATTTATCGTAATGATAGGCGATATCCGGAGCGAGATACGTATATGAACCGTCGCTCTTGATGACAACCCGGTCTTTATCGTCGCCTAACGGCGTGGACCTGAACCAGGTCGCGCCTTCTTCTTTATACAGATGATCTTTTAAAAGGGCGAACGCCGCATCGATCTTCCCGCATTCCCGCAGCGCCTTCTGGCTGTACCAACAGTCAAAAACCACCCCGAAATCCCGCAGTTCTTTTTCGATGGTAGACAGTATCTCCTTTACCCCGTATTCGGAAAAATCCTTCACCGGAAGGTTCTTTTCTTTTATCTGCCGGGCAAGCTCGATTATATAATCGCCCTGATAATAGTTCTCGGGAAATTCGACGTTCGCTCCGTTCAACGCGGACAGCCGCGTCTCGATGGATCTCCCCAGTATGTTGATCTGGTTCCCTTCATCGTTCAGGTAATATTCACGCTGTACCGAAAATCCCAGGAAAGACAGGACATTGGCAAGGGCATCCCCTACTGCCGCCTGCCGGGCGTGTGCTACCGATAACGGGCCGGTAGGATTGGCGCTCACGAACTCGATCAACACTTTTTTCCCCGCGCCCTCGCCGCTCCTGCCGAAATCATTTTTTTCAGAAAGGATCTCGTGCAGCTGGCCGTAGAAATAAGCGTCTTTCAGATAGAAATTTATGAACCCGGGCCCCTCGACTTTGATTTCGCGGACAAACGCCGACAAGCCGCTCCGGTCTCCGTTCTTGCGGAACGACTCAACCAGCTGATCGGCGATCGTGCGGGGCGGCGACTTCAGCAGGCTGCCCAGTTTCAAAGCGATATTAAGAGAAAGATCCCCGAATCCTCCGGCGAGAGAAACCTCGAAAGGAGGCAGAGGAGCATCGGAAGAACGCGCAATCTCCCCGAGCGCGTCTTTTACGGCAAGGTTAAGAATACTCTGTATATCTTTCATTGGAAATGAGGATGACTACGTCTACAAGACTGTTTTCTTGGGGATACGCACTCTTTTCGCGTCAGACCATAAACGCTCTAAAGCGTAAAATTCTCTGGTCGTTTTAGAGAAAAAATGCGCCACCACACTGGAAAAATCAAGCACAACCCAGCCTGATCCGTCTTCCGGAGATACCCGGGAAAGAGGCTTAATCCCCTCTTGAGCAAGATCATCTTTAACGGTATTGGCCAACGCGTTAACGTGCCTATGGGAAGTACAGCTGCAGATAACAAAATATTCGCAAAAGCCGGTAAGAGCGCGCATATCCAGAACAACAACCTTCTCGGCTTTCTTATCTCGTATGGTTTGAGCAATACGCAAAGCGATTTTTTTCGAATCGATGGCGATACCCTCCTCCTGTACCATAAAAAAGCACATCCTGAGGGCGCAGAAGCGCCCGCGGGATGTGTTCAAAACTTAGTGTCCGCCGCAAATTCCCGGCGGTACCGAGCAATATGAATACCGCTTACTTCTTTCCGAGTATCTTATACATCCCCGTCCCGCAATCAGGGCATTTTCCCTTCATTGCGGCGCGGCCGTTCTTCATGGTCACTTTCTGTTCATCTTTCATTTCTTTACTTGCCTTGCACTTTACACAATAACCCGTTTCTGCCATTTTTTCCTCCTTATATGCGCGCGTACCGTGCGCGGCTAAACACAACGTACGATATCGGCGCGAATTTACCCCGGAAATCTCAGCAGTTATTATACCTCATAATTACCGAAGGTCAACGCTTATTTATCCTCCCGTTTCTTTCTGCGGTGACGGCCGTTTGCCGAAGGTGATTCCTCTATTTCACCGACGATCTCCTCGATCAAATCCTCAAGCGTCACCATCCCCACAGCCTTTGTATTCTCATCAACCACGACGGCGATCTGGATCTTTTCCACCTGGAATCTCCTCAGTATCTCGCTTACCCGCATCGAAGACGGGACAAAGTAAGGCGCGTGCAGCAAATCCTGCAGGACAAACAGCTGTTTATCGTTCAACATATACAGCACGTCCCGCGCGTACATGATACCGACAATGGCATCCGGGCTGTCTTTATATACCGGAAGGCGGGCATGCCCCTGTTCGGCGAACATATTCAGAACATCTTCCAGCGTGGACAAAACATTCAGAGATACCATTTTGTCCAGAGGAACCATCACATCGCGCACCTTGATATCCCCGAATTCGAAGATACGATGCAGCATCTTCCGTTCCTCATCGGTCAGAACCCCCTCCTCTTTCCCCACCTCTATCATGAGCCGTAGTTCCTCTTCGGTTATCAGCGGGGAGCGTTTAGGAGTTTCTATCCTCAGGATCCGCAAGACACCGTTACCTATAGCGCTGAACACGCGGATAACCGGGTCGAAAACCCGTATAAAACCCTCCAGAAGCGGAGAGACGAAGAGCGCGGTCTTCTCGGTATGTTTAAGAGCGAGCATTTTAGGAATGATCTCACAGGCAATAAGGATAAACAGGGTCGACACGAATGTGGCTACGATCACTCCCCAATCCGCCCCGAAAATTTTCACGAAGATCGCGGCGATAACCGACGAGATAGCGATATTCACGAAGTTATTCCCCACCAGGATGGCGGTGATGAACCGGTCCGACATCATCAGCAGGCGCTGTACGGAGAGGGCGCGCCGGGAACCGCGCGAGACCATATGACGAAGCTTGATCTTGCTCAAAGCGATGATCGCCGTTTCCGAAAGGGAGAAGAAAAACGAAATAAGCGCCAGTAATAACAAAAAAACGATAACCAGAGGAATGTGATAGAGTAAATTCATCGGGTGCATCCGTTATTGTTCGCCATTACTCCAGGAGTTTTTTAATATGTTCTTCCTTGCCTTTCAGCGGTCCGATAAGGGCAAGGTTTATCTTATCTTTCCTAAAGATATCCCGCGCCACGCCGCGGATATCCTCAGGCGTGAATTTCTTGACCATACTCACGATCTCTTCCGGGGACACCGTTTTTCCAAGCAGGCATTCGGACTCTCCCAACAAGAGCATAGTATCCATGGTGTCTTCCATCGCGAGAGTAAGCTGGCCGGTAAAAAAATCCTTCGCCCGCCTGAATTCACCCGCGCCCACGGGTTTCTCCGTGATCTTCCGCAGTTCTTTCCGAATCACCCTGATCGTTTCCTCGACTTTCTTATTGTCCATCCCGGCATGCACGATAAAAGCGCCGGTATCAGAAAGGCACTTGACCTGGGTACCGATCTCATACGCAAGGCCTCTTTTTTCCCTCACTTCATTGAACAGCCGGCTGGACATGTTCGCGCCCAGCATAACGCTCAAAAGATCCTGGGCGTATTTCAAAGGATGTGTCCGTTTCAAACCGTGAAACCCCAGGGCGAGATGCGTCTGTTCGGTCTCTTTATGGAATAAATTCACTCGCGGGCTCTCCTGAAATTCCTTCGCGGGGATACAGGCATTCCGCCCCGACCTGCCGAGTGAGGAAAATTTCTCCTCTATGAGCGCGGCAAACTCCGCGTGCTCCAGATGACCGGCGGCGCTGACAATGATATTGGCGGGGGTATACTGCCGCTTTTTATACGCGGAAAAATCTTCCCGGCTGAAATTCCGGACCGTTTTCTCCTCCCCGATAATGCTCATGCCCAAGGGCTGCCCCGGCCAGAGCAAACCGTCAAGCAATTCATGGACATAACTCTGAGGAAGGTCTTTGTACATTTTGAGCTCTTCGAGGATAACAAAACGCTCCTTTTCGATCTCTTCCTGCGGGAACAACGGATTGATGACCATATCCGACAAAATATCCGCGCCCCGCCCCAGGTACTGGGCAGGGATCTTGACCAGATAACAGGTTACTTCCTCCGAAGTAAAGCCGTTCAGCGCCCCGCCCACGCCTTCGATCGATTCCTTTATCTTACGGCATGAATATTTTTTGCTTCCCTTAAAAAGCAGGTGCTCCAGGAAATGGCTTATCCCGCTGTTCTTCGGAGATTCATACCTCCCGCCGGTTTTTATCCAGATCCCCAGAGCAACCGACTTCCGGTCAGGCATTGCCCGCGTTACGATATTCAACCCGTTCTTAGATTTTGTTTTATGATACATGCACGCTCCCGCGAATTCCGTTGTCATTCCTGCGCCCGCAGGAATGACACGTACGAACATATTTTTTTAACCAGATCCGCCCTGCCCATGCAGGACTTGATCATCCTGATCAACGCACTGCCCACGATCACCCCATCCGCGAACCGGCAGACATCTTTAACCTGCTCCGGCGAAGAAACCCCGAACCCCACGCACACGGGAGTCCCGGTCATCCGTTTGACCGCGCGCACCTTCGCGGCAAGATCGGCCGGAAGCTTCATCCGGGGCCCGGTGACCCCGGTCAGCGAAATATAATAAATAAACCCTTTCGCGGACAAAGCCGTCTTCTTTATGCGTTCCCGGGAAGACGTGGGCGATATAAAATTGATGGTATGTATGCCGCGCGCGCGGGCGTACTTCGAAAACACACCGCTTTCTTCAGCAGGCAGATCCGGGATAATAACCCCGTCGATACCGCAGGCAGCCGCGCGATCGATAAAACGTTTCTCGCCATAGGTAAATATTATGTTGTAATACAACATCAGGCATACCGGCACCTGCGTCCGTGAACGCAGTTTCCCGACCATGGCAAAGATCTTTTCCATGGTAACGCCCTTCTTGAGGGCTGCATGGGAAGCTTCCTGGATGACCGGGCCGTCCGCGATCGGATCCGAAAAAGGGACGCCGATCTCGATAATATCCGCCTGCTCCCTGCCCAATTCCGTGATCAGCCGCCCGGTAACGTCCAAGCTGGGATACCCGGCAGTCAAGAACGCGATGAACGCCTTTTTCCCCTGTTTCTTTAACTCCTGGAATTTTTTATCTATTCTATTCAATTAATCTCTCCACCACGGTATGCATATCCTTATCGCCTCTGCCGGATAAGCCGACGATCACGATCGACCGTTTGTTTATTTTTTTCGCCATTTTTTCAAGATAGGCCAGCGCGTGCGATGATTCCAGCGCCGGGATAATCCCCTCTTCGCGCGAAAGAAGGGACAGCGCCTTCAATGCTTCGGTATCCGTCACCGAAACATACTCCGCCCTGCCGCTTTCCTTATAATAGGAGTGTTCCGGCCCCACTCCCGGATAATCGAGCCCGGCGGCAATGGAATGAGTGGGCTTGATCTGCCCGTAGGGATCGGACAACAGGTATGACTTCGCCCCGTGCAAAACGCCCGGTTTTCCGGCAGACAGGGTCGCCGAATGTTTCCCGGTCGAGATTCCCGATCCCCCGGCTTCCACGCCGATAAACCGCACCTTCGCGTCTTTATAAAACGGGTAAAACAAACCTATGGAATTGCTTCCCCCTCCGACACAGGCAACTAAGTAATCCGGAAGCTTTCCTTCTTTCTCCACTATCTGCCTCCTGACTTCCCTGCCGATTATAGACTGAAAATCCCTTACTATCAACGGATAGGGATGCGGGCCGCCTACCGTCCCGAAAATGTAGAACGTATCCTTTACCGTAGTGACCCACTCCCGCATCGCCTCATTGATGGCATCCTTTAAAGTCTTTGAGCCGCTTTTTACCGGTACGACCTCCGCCCCCAGAAGCTTCATGCGAAACACATTGAGTTTCTGCCGTTCGATATCTTCCTCACCCATATACACGCTGCAGCTCATCCCGAACAAAGCCGCCACAGTAGCGGTGGCAACCCCATGCTGTCCCGCTCCGGTCTCGGCAATGACCCGCTTCTTTCCCATGCGCTTCGCCAGCAATGCCTGGCCGAGCGTATTATTGATCTTATGGGCGCCGGTATGCAGAAGATCTTCCCTCTTCAGATAGATCTTTTCTATGCCGAAATGCCTGCTCAGATTACGGGCCAGGTACAGCGACGTGGGACGACCGGCATATTCCCGAAGGTAATACGCCAGTTCCCGGCGGAATGAAACATCGCGCCGCGCCTTTTCATACGCCGTCTCCAACTCCTCCAGCGCGTTGACCAGCGTCTCCGGCACAAACCGCCCGCCGAACTCCCCGAAATATCCCCGTTTGTTTGGTAGCATCATTTCTCCACCTTCATCGACCCGAGGCATTTTGCCTGCGGGTGTATAATTTTTGCCGTCGGCTGCGGCTTACGCTTCGCTGCAGGCGCGAGATAGTTATCTCCCCTCGCCTTCCGCTCAGCGTAATTCCTTGCCGACCGACAGTTTAACTACAATTATGCCAAAAAATTTCTAATTGTGCCGGCCATACATCCTCCGGCAAAATGCCGAGCCCCGCAAGGGGTACCTGGAATTACTTCACGGAATAAGGAGAAATACGAACAACCCTGCCTTTTTCCCAAATAGCCAACGGGCGGCCAGACTTCTTATGCCGCTCCACAACCCCGCGAACCGCCGCCTTCATCGCCGCTTCCGCCTTATCCTGTAACGACATCCGTTTTTTCATCTATTCCCCCGCATTTTTTGAACACGCGCGAATAATTCTTCATCCAGAATCTCGTTATGACCATTACGCCTTTTCGCAATCAAAACCGGTTTTGCTTTTGAATTATCGAACAACATCCAGGAATCAAATAAAGACTCATATAAATTAAAAAAATGACTGATCCCCCTAATAAAACGCCGCCGGACATCCTGGGACGGAACATCATGCCCGCCTTCTAAAACCCTCTCTTTGATGCGAACTATGGCTAACTCCGGATTCGGTATCCAGAGAAAAAAAAGATGCAAACCATATCCCTTTGCCTTTAATTCAGTAAGTAATTTAACATATGACATGCCGGAAAGGGTTGTTTCAAAAGCAAAATCAATTCCCCGCGCGGAAAAATCATGAATCTGCTGTAACACAAGCTTGCCGGCTTTAATGGCCGCGCTGCGCGGCTCAAACGGCGCCAACCCCAGAGCGATCAAATCGGCATTTACGAAATGTGGACATTGGGCGTAATCGGGTAAAAACATAGTCGCAAAAGTAGTTTTACCCGCCCCATTCGGCCCGGCGATTATATAAACATTCTTATTTTTCACAAGCAACCTTATTTTAACACAACCTTTAATGAATCTGACGGAATTTTTGCGAATGGGGCTTTTAGGCAAAGTAGCTTCCGCAAATCTCAAGGCATTTTGCCGGAGGAGTTATGGCCGGCACATCTTCTCCACATTTAGCCCGGGAAAAAATCGGGGCGTTTATTCGCGAATTAAGATTTTAGCAAAATTTATTCTGCGGTTTCGGGTATCCCGGTGGAGCGAAGCGACAATACCGGGACGGCGAGGATGTCTGAGCCCTTGACACAGAAGTGTCAAGGGCGAGTTCCGCAGCCGCCGAAAACGCGGAATAAATTTTGCGGTCCCCGCGTTTCGCTTTGCGCAGCAAAGCGGCGGGGAAAAATCTTTCTGAGCGAGGAAATGCCCCGATTTCTTCCGGGGCTTTTATCTTTCGCGCCTGCAGCGAAGCGTAAGCCGCAGCCGACGGCAAAAATTTTCGTGACGGCCATAAGTCCGCAGGCAAAATGCCGGGTGCCTGCTATTTTTTGCGATATGCGTCTAAATACGAGTCGCAGTAGATCTGTTTGTCCAGGACCAGCTCGGCGGTTATCAGCGCGTCCATCAGGTCCTGGTCGGTCGGGTCCAGGATGGCCGCATCCAGCCCGAAGGCGGCGGCCATTATCAGGAACGTCCGGTTGATCAATTTCCTGCCGCAGGCGCCTTGAGAAACATTGCTCAACCCCACAACCGTCTTGGGAGCGGGGTCGGAAATAAGCTTGAACTCCTGCATCGACTCCAGGATATCCTTCATCTGGGACTGGGCGACCTTGACCGGCATGACCACCGGGTCGAGATACAGCTCATCCACCGGAAAACCCTGGTCCACACAGAAAGCTACTATCTCCGCGGCCAATTCCAGGCGCTGATCTTTATTCTGCGGGATACCCTTGGCGCTCATGGTCAAACCGATGAGCCCGGCATTATATTTTTTTGCCAGAGGAACAAGGACTTTTAATTTATCTGCATCGGCAGTCGTAGAATTAATGATCACCTTGTTCCCGGCCGCGTCCAAACCCGCTTGAATAACCTGCGGTTTGCTTGAATCCAGTACCAGCGGGATATCGGTGACTTCCTGAATAGCCTCCACCAGCCATTTGATATCCTGTACCGGATCGCGGGAAACCGGGCCGCAATTCACGTCCAAAGCGTGTGCCCCGCTGTGCACCTGTTTCAAAGCACAGGCTTGAACCGGCGCCTTATCCTTGGCCTTTATGGCCTTGCCGATATCCGCGTACATCCCGTTTATAAGTTCGCCGATGATGAACACGTTCAATCCCTCCTTTTAAAAATTTCAACCTGGAGCATAGGTTAGTGCATGGGTGCGTAAGTGCATAAGTTTAACTCTAATCCGCGAGCTAAGAGCCAGACTTATGCACTAACTGGTGATCTGGCGCACCGGTGTTCTGGTGCTCCCGGGTTCTTTTACTCCTACGCCTTGCTCCCCGCCATCAACTCGTCTATGTACTTTTGAACTTTCTCCACGGCTTTCGGATGCCGCATAACTAAGATATCCGCTCCTGCCTGCAGTAAAGCCGCGGCGGTCATCATCTCCCAGGCAATCCCCCGTTCCGCTTCCGGGCCCCAGGAAGGGAATTCGACGGCCGAGGCATTTGCTTCCTTGGTCTTCCATGTTTCCTGTCCCACGAAACAGATGAACGGCGAAGCCATCATTTTATCCCCGGAAAGTGCGGCCAGCCGGGCGCGTTCCATGATCGAATACGCGTATTCCAGGCCATAGCCCATCGCGCCGATGGTCGGGTTTATGGCAATACGTTCCACCGGCAATCCCATATCCGAAATAAGGATATTCAATTGTTTGGCTATATTTATATCGATAGGCGATTCGGCGATTATACTGTGCCCGTCAGCGGAAACCGCGGCGGCCAGGGTCTTATAATTATCCTGCACCGCGTCGCCGATCAGGCAGCGTTCGCCTTTGGCGGCTTCGCAGCAGGCAGGAAGAACCTGGTTATCCTTGGCATCATCGCCGCATCCGGTTATGATCAAAGGAACAGAGACCTTTTTCAACAACCGGGAGATAAACTTGGCTTCGGCATCCGCGGAGCGGTTCCCGGAATCCGGATGCGCGCCCTGCAGTTTCACGCACAAAAGCCGGGCTTTATATTCCTTAACGCACTTCTCCGCCCATGCCAGAGGATCCTGATAAACGCTCCCCAGGGATTTATTCAGCTCATCGGACCAGTCGGCCGGGGCAGTATCCCATATTTCAAAAGCGATGACCGGGTTATGCGGGACAGTTCCTTCGCGGAATAAAAACGGCATGGTTGCTTCCCCCCCCACTTTGACCACGGTTGAACGGGTTCCCCCTTCGCTTTTATCGGCCCCAATGATCACTTCGTTCACTTTCCCCGGCCATTTTTCAGTCAGCATTTCAATCGCCATATCCGACTCCTTTTAAAGTATTTTTGTTTTCTCTAAAAGCGCCCGCAAAGACTTCAAACTTACCGCATCCTTGTTCAGCATCAGCAGAGATTCACCGTTCAAACTCAAAGAAGCGACCTGCGGGTCTTCGGGAATACTACCGATGTACTCCAGGCCGGTGTCCTGCACTTTTTTTTCCTCGAGCGTGCCGCTGAAACGGTTGACCAACAGGTAACTGTGCTTAATTTTTATTTTCAACTCTTTGACCAGATCATGGATGCGCCGTGCCGCCTTCAGCCCCATAGCCGAGGCATCCGAAACCACGAACAAGACATCCGCCTGCCGGGTGGTCCGGCGGGAAAAATGTTCCAGCCCCGCCTCGTTATCGATCACCGTGTATTCGTAATCCTTGATAAGTTTACCCATGGCGCCGCGCAGGACATTATTCACGTAACAATAACACCCCGATCCTTCCGGCCTGCCCATGGATAAAATATCGAACCCCTTCGATTCCTGGACCAGAGTCTGCACCTTATAATCGATAAACCGGTCCTTAGTCATCCCTTTGGGGACGGTATCGGGATGAGCCGCGATATCATCGAGCATCCCGCCGATGGTCTCCTGGACGAAAAGCCCCAGGGATTCGGCCAAATTACTGTTTGGATCGGCATCGATACCCAGCACCGAATCCGTTTTCGCGCCGAGTATCCCGACAATAAGGGAAGCGATAGTGGTCTTGCCCGTGCCGCCTTTTCCCGCCACCGCGATAACTCTATTACCTTGTACCATAAATTTCTAAACGTTTTGCGTGAACAATAGAAAATCGACAATAGACCGTTCCGCCCTTGACATCTACGATGTCAAGGGCGGAACTCCAGTGCGCCGTGATTAAAAATTAATGTCACGGCGCACTACTCATAGGACTGTCGGGAACCGGTTCAGGTCGGTATGCGGAAAAAACAACGCCGCCATATATTCATCCATATATTCCGGTTCAACGGAAAGTTCAAAATAGGTTATCTTCCCGGCGATCTCATAGCTTTTATGGAACGCTTCCTCCGACAGGAGCGTGGAACGGCTCCCCGCGAGAGAACTATTACCCACAAACAGGAATTTCTTCCGTTCTATATCGGGCAAGAGCCCCAAGGTAACGGCATTTTCCATGTCTATGCAAGTGCCGAAACCGCCGGCAATAAAAATCTTTTTCACATCCTTAAAATCCATATCGCAATGCCGCAGGAGGATATGCGCCGCCGCGTAAATAGCGGCTTTGGCGCGCTTGATGTTCTCGATATCGGCTTCGGTTATAAAAATATCCGAATCGGCATCCGCTTCATTCTTGCAGGCCAGCACGAACTCCCGGCCGAATTGCCCTTCCCGCACCCGTTCATTAGTCCCGTCTTTTATCTTACCGTCTTTATCCAGAAGGCCTGCCCTGAGCATTGCCGCGATACCATCAATGTATCCGGAACCGCATATGCCGCGCGGTTTTCCGCCGCCGATGGTTTCATACACGGGCGGAGACGTCCTCTCCAAGCGCACTTTCTGGATGGCCCCTTTGCTTGAGCGCATTCCGCAGCTCACCCCCGAGCCTTCAAAAGCCGGCCCCGCGGAAGCGGAAGCGGCGATCAGGAAATCCCTGTTCCCCACCACGATCTCGCCGTTGGTACCGATATCGATCAACATGCATACCTCGTTCTCCCGGTCAAGGCCGCAGGATAAAACCCCCGCGGTAACATCCCCCCCGATATAACTGGCTACGCCGGGAACACAATATAAGAGGCCGCGCGGGCTTATTTTTATCCCGCTCTCCGCCGCGCGGATCACCGGCACGGCATTTGCCGTCGGCACGTACGGCTCTCTCCTGATATACGCGGGATCGATGCGTAATAAAAGGTGGATCATGGTGGTGTTGCCCGCGCAGGTAACACCGGAGGCGTCATTAAGGTCCACCTGGTGTTCCGCGGCCAGATCATGGATGATCTCATTCATGGTATCGATGACCGCGTGGTGCAGTTTTTCCAGCCCGTCCGTCTTCTGGGCGTAAATGATACGGGTGATAACGTCGCTCCCGAAACTGGCCTGTTTATTGTACGCCGCTTTCGTGCCCAATACTTTCTTATTATTCAGATCCACCAGCTGCCCGGAAATGGTGGTCGTCCCGATATCAAAAGCAAAACCGAAATTCTTTTTCTCCGTATCCCCCGGTTCTATGGAAACGATCTCCCGCACACCCTCTTTCAAATTAACGGTCACGGTCACATTCCAGTCGGCGGCGCGCAAGAGCTCGCCCAGCCTGCGGATATTGCTCAATCCGGTCAATACCGGCGCCGGTTCCTTTCCGGAACCGACCGCGCGGTACAATCGTTCCAGATCGCTTATCCTGTCCTGGTGCGTGGGACGAGGCAGTGTAACGGATATTTTCCTGACCAGCGGAGCGTGGACAAATATCCCGTCCACCAGATCCGGCATTGCGGCTTCCACTTCTTCAGCCCGCGCGAACATGCCTTTCAAACGCAGTTCCGCATCCTGCTGAGAAAGATTTTCCAGGTCCAGCCGCGATTCAGGAGGGACCTCGATCTCCACATCGCTGTGAATGGAGGTCAAACAGGCAAGATACACCCCCCTGTTCTTCTCCTCCACGCTGATCCTGCCGGTAGGCTGAGTCACCACCCGCCCTTTTTTCAGGACAACCTTGCACCTGCCGCACACTCCGTCCCCGCCGCAGGTGGAATTCAGGGAAACTCCCGCGGAAAGGGCGGCGAACAAGATGGTGGTATCGTCAGGGACTTCCACGCTCTTGTTATCGGGATAAAAAACCACTTTAAATTTGTTCATTTAATTTTTAACTGCGCACGGAACGGATAAATTCTTAAGGAACGACGGGAGCCCCGCCGCTTCTTTCGGGCCGACCACAATTTTCCAGCCCGAGACATCTTCGAGTTCTCCGCTCATCACCGCCACATACCCGGGAATGATCAACGTGCGGTGGCCGACCATGTTTTCCAAACCCGATTTTTTCATGGAAGCGCTGACTTGCGAAGGAGTGAACTTTTCCGCCGCCCAGGCGGTCAAAACCGACATCCCTTCGGTATCCACGCTTAAGATATATGACGGGACTTTACTGGCCTCAACCTCTCCCAGAACGGTATAATAGGAAAGCGAAAAATTCGTGGTGACCAGCGCCGGAGAAGAATCGGTAACCGCCCCGATCGGATAAACCTTGGGTTCGATCTGCAGGGGTTTCTGGGGATCGGAGTATATATTCTGCCGCAGGGTCAGAAGCGCCAGCGCCTGCCAGCTCTCGGTTCCCTTTAAAAGAGCGATGCCGCCGTATTTCAGGATAAACGTCGCGGCTTCCAGGCATTCTTCAAAACGATCGGCCCTCTCCACCACGGCCAGCGTCGGGTAACCTAAACTGCGCGCCGACTTCTTCAGGGCGAGCCTTCTCATCTGCGTCACATCCCCGATCTTCTCAGCCAACGGTTTCGTCCCCGCATCAAGCACCAGTTCGGTTATCCCCTGTTTGATCAGTTCCTGGGTCAATCCGGAAATCCCCTCCAGGGTAGCGGAAGCGGCAACCACGGGCACCTTGTATTTTTTAACCGTCTCGGCCAGGGAAAAAATGTTTTCCGCGGTCACCCGGTACACAAGAGGATTCTTCCCTTTAGTCAGCTCAAGGGCTTCCTGCAAAGCTTCCTTGTTTTCGGTCATAAGCACCATCCCGCAGGCGGTACCGCCGGAAACCGTCTTTACCACATCGCAAAATCTTTTTTTATTTGAATTCTGCCTGACCGCGGCCAGATTCACCGCAAGCACCTGCCCGACACGTTCAAAGGTAAGCTCGTTTATGCGCTGGAGCGTTTTCTTTATCTCCGGGTCCGTCAGGCTGTCATCGATAATAAACCCGATACCGCAGGGATTGCGGAATTTTTCCTCGTGGCGGAACATCACGGTCTCATTGCCGATGTCGAGTTTTTTCTCCCCGCTTCCTATAGAAACCAGCCGTATCGGCGGCTGGCTGGCCGAATCCAAAGCCGCTTTGGCATCCGCGGTGACATACGGACATTTATCGATTACCGCCGATTTCTTAGCCAGTTGCATGGCAAAAGCAAGACACGTGGGAAAGCCGCATTCGCGGCAATTGGTTTTCGGCAATAATTTATAGATATCAAGTCCGGAAAGCGCCATGGTTTCGTCTCCCTTGTTAAATAAAGTTTTGAGTCATTGTATCAGAGTCGTCCGGCCCTGTCAATGCCTGCGCCCGACTTTGCGGCGCGCACAAACTTTCTGATCTTATCGTGGTCTTTTCTCCCCGGGGAGATCTCCAACGAACTGCAGGCATCCACCCACTCCGGCTTCACGGTCCGGACCGCCCGCGATACATTTTTTTCATTCAGGCCGCCCGATAAAAAAACCGCGGCCGTGCTGCCGTGTAAACGCTCCATCAGTTTCCAGTCGAATTTCCTGCCGGTGCCTCCGGCTTGGGTACCGGAATAAGTGTCGAAGAGATACGCAAAAACACGGTATCCCGAAATCTTTTTTACGTCCAGGGAATTCTTTACCCTGAACGCCTTGATGATCTTGTTTCCCCGGAAGCGGCGGCAGAATTCAGGCGATTCATTCCCGTGAAATTGCAGTATATCAAGGCCGCACAGGCGGGCTGTCCGTTTTATGCTTTTCTCCCGGGCGTTAACAAATACCCCGATCTTCGGGACTCCCGCCGGCAGGCGTTTTATGATCTCCCGCGCCTCCGGCGGAGGAATATACCGCGGGCTCCGTTTGAAAAATATGAACCCAAGCGCGTCACACCCCGCAGCTATCGATGCTTTCGCGTCCTCCAAATTGGTGATACCGCATATCTTGACTTTAAGCCGGCTCATATACGCACCCTACTGCTCTGTGACATAAATCTATAGTAGTGTCATGCCCGCGCAAGCGGGCATCCAGAATCTGGATTCCCTCTGGAGTTTACCCCTTTGGATTCCCGCTTGCGCGGGCATGACAAAAGGAACGGAACAAACTTTACACTATTCTACCACCCCATCACTTCCTGAACGCTGGCCTTGATATCCGGAGAACTCATGAACGCCTGGCCGATCAGAACGCTGCTCGCTCCCAGTATTTTAAGGAACAGGATATCCTGATACGTGCGTATCCCGCTTTCCACGACCACCGTTTTTTCCTTGGGGATCAACGGGAAGAGCCGCTCGGTGGTCTTAAAATCAACCGCCAGGCTGTGCAGATCCCGGTTATTGATACCGATAAGCACCGGCCCCTTAAGCCCGACGGCCTTTTTAAGTTCTTTTTCGGTATGAACCTCAACTAAACAATCAAGCCCCAGCTCTTCGGCGACATGTATTAACTCTATAAGTTTGTCTTTAGATAGAAGATCGGCAATAAGCAACACCGCATCTGCCTGAAAATACCTGGCTTCATACACCTGATACGGCTCCACGATAAAATCTTTTCTTAAAACCGGCAGGGTTACTGCTGCTTTGACCATAGGAATGAACGAAAGGCTCCCCTGAAAAAAATCCTCTTCGGTGAGCACGGAAAGCGCAGAGGCCCCGGCTTCCTGATAGGTCCCGGCGATGGCAACGGGATCGAAATTCTCACGGATGATTCCCTGAGAAGGAGACGCCTTCTTTATCTCGGCGATCAAAGTCAACGATTTCGGTTTGACCACCGACTCGATAAAACGGCGGGACGGAGGAATATCCCTGATCCGCGCCTGCAGTTCCGCCTCCGGCAGCTGCTGTTTCGCCTGCAGGACCCGCTCCCGCTTTTTGGCGATTATCTCTTTTAAAGCGTCGTGAGCCATACGGTTATTTCCTGTTCGAATATTCTTTCAGCAATTCCAGTTTTTCAAAAGCTTTGCCTGAATCAATGGATCGCTCGGCAAGCGCAATACCTTCTATGATCGAATTTGTTTTATCCGCGGCGTACAAGGCGCAGGCGGCATTCAAAATAACGATATCCCTTTGAGGGCCCTTTTTCCCTTTTAACAATTCCAAAAGGATAGCGGCATTCTCCTGCGCAGAACCGCCGGCCAGGGATTCCAAGCTGGTCTTTTTAAACCCGTAATCCTCCGGTTGTAACTCGAAATTTTTAAATTCCCCCTTCCGCAATTCACAGATCGTTGTTCCGGCGATGGTACTGACTTCGTCCAGGCCATCCTGCCCGTGCACCAGGAGCGCGTGCACAGTCCCCAGATTGGCGAGCACCCGTGCCAGGGTCTCCGTAAGAGCGCTGTTATAAACACCCAGTAATTGATGCGCCGCTCCCGCCGGATTGGTCAAAGGGCCGAGGATGTTGAACATGGTGCGTTTACCTATGGTTTTCCGGGCAGGCATCACGTGTTTCATGGCCGGATGCAGGTTCTGCGCGAAAAGAAAACAAATACCGATATCATTCAGGCAAGACTCGATCTGTTCCTTGGTCAGGTGGATATTGACGCCCAGCGCTTCCAGGATGTCCGCGCTTCCGCAGCGGCTGGAAACAGACCGGTTCCCGTGCTTGGCGACAATAATCCCGCAGCCGCTGGTCACAAAAGCGACCACCGTGGAAATATTGAACGTCCCCTTCTTGTCACCGCCGGTACCGCAGGTATCCAGGACCACTTCCTTTTTCCGCACATTGATCGCGGTCACATGCCGGCGCATGACGGTGACCGCGCCGGTAAGCTCTTCGATAGTTTCGCCTTTATCGCTGAGCGCGGTAAGAAAGGAAACGATAAGCGGGGTTTCGGTTTCACCGCTCATGATCTCTTCGATAACCGTTTCCATCTCCGCCCGGGATAAATGCTCATGCCCGGTGATCTTTTCCGTCGCTTCTTTGATCATTTTTTCACCCCTTATTTTTCTCCTTGAGAAAATTAGCCAGTATATCCTTACCCGCCCTGGTCAAAATTGATTCGGGATGGAACTGAACGCCCCAGACCGGGTATTTTTTATGCCTCAGCCCCATGATCTCTTTATCTTTGGTCCAGGCGGTAATTTCCAGACAGGAAGGCAGGCTCTTATTCTCCACCAGCAGGGAATGATACCGGGTAGCCTCAAAAGGATTAGGAATGTTATGAAAAATCTCCCGCCGGTTATGGTAAATAAACGAGGTTTTTCCGTGCATGATCTTTTGGGCGATCTTGATCCTGCCGCCGAACGTAAAACCTATACACTGGTGCCCCAGGCATACCCCCAGTAAAGGGACCTTCCCGGCGAATTCCCGTATCACATCGCAGGAAATACCGGCATCAGGCGGGCCGCCGGGTCCCGGCGAGACGAGTATCCTGTCAGGGCTCAGTCTCCCGATCTCATCGATGGTAATCTTGTCGTTCCGGTATACCGATACCTGCTGCCCTAATTCCTGCAGGTACTGTACCAGGTTGTAGGTGAATGAGTCGTAATTATCAATCACTAAGACCATAGTTGCTCCTTAGTGTTTAAGTTTTTAAGTGTAAAGTGTGTAAGTCCCACACTTACAAACTTTACACTTATACACTTTACACTACTATTCCTTCTCTCTCCAAATTTTCGCTCCCAACCCCTGCAACTTTCTCTCTATGTTCTCATATCCGCGTTCAAGATGATAGATCCGGGATATCGAGGTTTTCCCCGACGCCGCCAGCCCCGCCAGTACCAGGCAGGCCGACGCGCGCAGATCCGAAGCCATGACCGGGGCGCCGCTCAATTTCTTCACCCCGGAAACAATGGCATGCGGGCCTTCACGCTGGATAAGCGCCCCCATACGGTTCAATTCCGCGACATGCATAAAACGGTCGGGATATATCTTTTCGGTGATAATACTTATACCGGGAGTTATACTCATCAGGCTCATCAGCTGAGCCTGCATATCCGTGGGAAAACCCGGATACGGCAGAGTCGAAACATTCACCGATGTCGGTTGTTTTTTATAACAGACACGCATGGAATCTCCGCTCTTTACCAGCGAAGCGCCGGCTTCCTCCAGCTTGTCGATCAACGCCCCTAAATGACGGAAAACAACATTTTTAATGGTAATATCCCCCCGGGTGGCTAACGCGGCGATCATGAATGTTCCCGCTTCTATCCGGTCGGGAATGACCGAATGTTCAACCCCGCTGAGACTCTTAACACCTTCAACTTCTATGACCGGCGTGCCGTGCCCTTTGATCTGAGCGCCCATTTTGACCAAAAAATCGGCCAGGTCTTCCACTTCCGGTTCACACGCCGCGGATTCAATGACTGTTTTTCCTTTTGCCATCACCGCGGCCATCATCACATTTCCGGTTGCCAGGACGGAAGAACCGTACACACCGCCCAGATAGATATGGCCGCCTTTAAGCTGTTTCGCGTTTGCGAGCACATAACCGGAATCCATGCTGATATCCGCGCCCAAAGCCTTGATGCCTTTCAGATGCAGGTCAACCGGCCGGATCCCGATAACACACCCTCCGGGCAAAGAAACTTTGGCCGCCTTGTACCTGCTCAACAACGGGCCGAGCACGCAGAAAGACGCCCGCATGGTGGAAACCAGTTTATAATCGGCCACCCAGTTATGCCGGGTGTGATTTTTAGAAGGAAGGACCGATACCACTCCTTTGTTCAATGCCGCGTTCTTGCCCAGTGAACGCAGTATCTTTATCATGGTATTGGTATCCCGCAAGCTGGGAACATTTCTGATGACACACGGACAATCCGTCAATAAAGTCGCCGCCAATATCGGCAGGACCGAATTCTTCGACCCGGAAACCCTGACTTCCCCTTTCAGCCGCACGCCGCCCTCGATAACAAGTTTATCCATAAATTATCCTCGATTAATAGTGTGTAAGTTTGTAAGTGTAAAGTATATAAGGATAAAGAAAAGCCGGTTTTACTTTTTTTACACTTACACACTTACTAACTTACAAACTAAAATCTCCGCTTCTGAGCGACAACGACCCGCTCAATCCCGCTATAATCCTTTACGATCTCTTCAATGTCAAATCTTTTACTCTCCTTGAGAATTTCTTCCACCGCTTCCCGCTGTCCGAAACCTATCTCCATCAATAAATATCCGCCTTCTTTCAAACAACAGGGCGAATCCTTGATTATCCTGCGGTAAAAATCCAGGCCGTCTTTTCCCCCATCCAGAGCGATACGCGGCTCACGCCGGACTTCCGGCTGTAATCGCGCGATCTCTCCCGCGGGAATGTATGGAGGGTTGCTCACGATGAGCTCGTAGCTCGTGGCTCGTCGCTCGTAGGAACAATTAAATAAATCGCTATGAATAAACCTAACCCTCTGCTCGACATTGTTCAAGCGCGCGTTTTTTCGCGCAACCGATAACGCTTCTTCGGAAATATCGAGCGCGTCGATCGCAGCATCCGGCAATAACCGCGCCAAAGACACCGAGATATTCCCGCTTCCCGTCCCCACATCCAGGATTTTCAAACCGGTGCCCCGGTGCTCCGGTGCTCCGGCGGCATAATTTACCGCCGTCTCCACCAGTATCTCAGTCTCCATTCGCGGGATCAATACCACCTGATCAACCTCGAAACTAAACCCCATGAATTCCTGTGTGCCGAGGATATACGCGAGCGGTTCTCCGCCCGCGCGTCTGCGTAAAACAGCCGACAGCCGCCCGGAAACGGTTTTATCCAGAACACTATCCCTGTCGAGATATAATGCCGTCCTGTCGCATCGCATAACATGAGTAAATACCAGTTCCGCTTCCGTCATAGAAAAAAGATTAAATATTTTTGGCAACTGCCTTTAACAATCATTAACCTAACTTTAACCTTCTTTAACATTTTTCTCCGCCGCTTCGCTCGCTTTGATCAAAGCATCGGACAACTCGTCCAGATCTCCTTCCAGGACCGCTTCCATCTTATACAGCGTAAAATTAATGCGGTGGTCGGTTATC
>JBAZGE010000002.1:0-81452 GCA_041653035.1 Candidatus Omnitrophota bacterium | reverse complement strand
AATATTCGGGAAAAGTTCGGCGAGGCGCTCGATATTCTTATCTGTCATATCCGGGGTACGCATCTTCATTTTATCCATTCTTATAACTCCTCTTTAATCTTCTTAAGCTGGGCTTTTCTCTCCAGCAATATTTTGTTCAGCTCAACCTTGCGGTTAAACTGCTTTTCTTTTGATATTTTGCTCTCTAAAGCGGTTATCTCGTTTTCTATCGCTTTTATCTTATTGTCGGTGTCTATAATTTCATTGAAACTGGTTTTTGCTTTTGCCTCACTTGTTATAAACGCCTTGATGATCTTCTGGTACACCTTCTCCAGATCAATGCCGGTAAAATCAAAGCTCTTGCCCTCATTCCAGCCGGAAAAATAATAATTCTCTATACCGCTCTCTTTTAATGTGACCGCATAGGCGACATTTTCTTTATAAATAAACCGGTACAATATCTGATAAGGAATCGTTTTATCAATGATCCGTAAGACATTTTTGGGTATCACTTGCTCTTTAAGCTCAATTTCAAATATCTGTATCTCGGTCACCTTGGCTGTCTTTGTGATGCCTATGGTGCTTTCCGCCAGTTTATATTTCCATGTGATCTTTTGAATTTTATCTATAAATTCTTTCTGTAACTTTGCCCCTAAAGCCGCCTTTTCGTAAAACTTAGTCTTGGCGATAAACTTATTTACAAAAGCCTCTTTTGGTAATGGTAAATTATGAATTGTAAATTGTGAATCCTTCATTCATTCACCTTAGCTTTAGAACTGATAAGAATTGATGAAAGCAATTTTTGTATTTCGATTAAATCCGATTCCACCGAGTCAAACATGTTTTTTTCTAAATAATCTGATTGATATAAAAGCTCCAACCAATACAAAGTTTCATTTGCTTCCTTTTGGGCGATTGACATTTTATGAATAAAATCGGCTTTGCTTTCAGCGTGTTCCGCTTCCCGAACCATAGCCCCAACGGCTGTCCCACTTCTCAAGATCTGCTTTGACAGCACAAATTCCTTCTTATCCTGCAAAAACTTAAATAGATTCACAATCCTCAGTGCAAAATTAAAACTCTTATTCTTTATAACGTTTTCTCTCATAATTTTACCCATTTATAATTCATAACTCACCATTCACAATTATTTGATCACCACAAAAGTCAAAAGTTCAAAATCCTCAAGGCCCTTTATATTGTTCATGAGCGCGGTGGTGCCTCCCGCCGTAAAAAGACTGTCCACGTCGCTTTCATCCTTCACATGAAGCACGGATTCGATAGCCTTGTTCAGCAATCCGGAATACTTGGCCATATTCTTGCCGTCGTCAGTCTCATCGTTAAACACTTCGTATACGTCTTTTAGGGGTTCGCTGTTGCCTTTACAAAGCGCGCGAAGGATATCCAGCGTGGTTTTCACGTCCAAATGATTTGAAGAAATCTCCCCATTGGCAGTTATGTACACTAAATAAAACGGATGAAGCTGATTGGTTTTATCAATATTTACTTCGTTGTTTATATTTTTTAAAACAAAAATAACTCCTTCTTCTATACCACGCTCTATGTCTTTTTTGCAAACCGCATGCATCCCATTAGCAACGTTCGCAAGACTTCCATTCTCTTTGATGTAGTTCACTAAATCCATGCGGAAATCATTCAGCCCTAGATCGGTAATTGAAACGCCTGAGCCCATATCTTCGATATCAACAACCTCTTCCTGCAATCTTTCCAGCTGTTTCTTCCTAAATAACAGATCCGAAGATTTATTGGTCAGAACGTTATCTTCACCGGTTGCTGTCGCATCGACGATAAACATCTTGTTTTCAACCCGGTTTTTCAGATTTATATAATCATCAAGGGATAACTGCGGCCAGAAGTTGACCAGCTGAATATCTTTATTCGTTGACCCGATCCTGTCTATACGGCCAAACCGCTGAATAATGCGCACTGGATTCCAATGAATATCATAATTAATCAGCATGTCGCAATCCTGCAGGTTCTGCCCTTCGGAAATACAGTCCGTCGCTATTAAGATGTCTATTTCCGGGGCTGACTTATCTCTGCGCTCCTTGGATCGCGGGGAGAAATTGATCAGAATATTATTGAAGTTGTTGTTTAACTTTAGTGTGGTCTTGTTCTCATCTGATCCTGTCAATTTTGCGGTCTCAAGGCCAAGCGTTTTATTGTACCCGGCAAGATTTTCGTATAGATAATTCACCGTATCCGCAAAAGCACTGAATATCAGAATTTTTCTATTTCCGGGATTGACAGGGGATCTCAGCTTGTTTTTGATGAATGCTTTCAGATCTCGGAGTTTCGTATCATGTTCGGGGGTTACCTTTTCCATCTCTCTGAATATTGCGTTGGCAACAAAAACATCGGCCTCCAAATCCTGCTTCCACCCTGTTGTATTCATATCCTCCAAGTTAACCCTAACCTTACCTCCGACGCTAAATTCATCGTTTAACCAGTCGTCACTATCAGCATCGAGATTGATATCGCCGAACTGAATAGCCTCAACCGATCCTTGAGCCCCGTTTTTTTCGAACTCCCCAATCTTATTGATAATCCGCTCGATCTCACTGATAAATTTGCCAAGAGTGATCCTGAATGAATCCACTGAACTTTCAAGCCGTTTAAGGAAATTTACCCTCATAAGGGTTTGGAGGTTCTTCTCGCGATGGGCCTGCTTAAAGCTTGCCTGTTCCAGCTTTGTATCATAAAGATCGCTATAAAATTGCCGCTTGCTGTCCAAAATATATTCAGTCGGAGAGTAGATGGCCATTGACAACCTTGAGAGTTCTTTGTAAAGCTCCGATATTTCAATAAACCCTTCAAGGTCTGTAATATCGGCGTGGTGGGTAATCGGTTTTAACCTGTTGGGAAATTTCCCGATCTTATTGATATCGTAATACTTTTCTATATGTTTCCGGCTTCGGGCTATTGTGACGCTGTCAAGCAACTTGAAGAAATCAAAATTCGCATTAAGCCGCTTCAACAACTCTTGACTGGTGCGTTCTTCAACCGGCAATTTTGACCAATCATTGAAAACCCTCTGCGCATTTGTCAGTATGGTATCAATCGATTTATCTGTATCCATCCTCCCGTCAGCAATATTTGTTTCGCCTTCACAGGCCAGAGCGATCTGATTTTTTAAGTCCGTAAACCTGTTGTTGACCGGCGTCGCTGAAAGCATAAGAACTTTTGTCTTAACCCCGGCCTTCATGACATCGTTCAGCAGTCTCTGGTATCGTGTCACTCTATCTTTTCGAGGGTCATTATTTCTAAAATTATGCGATTCATCGATCACGACCAGATCATAATTACCCCAATTGACTCTGGACAGATCAATACCGTTTGATTGCCCCTGATCTCTGGATAAATCCGTGTGATACAGGACATGATAATTCAAGCGATCCCTAAACAAGGGATTGTCATCATAATTGTTCAAGAAAGTCCGCCAATTATCTCCCAGCCTTTTCGGACAAAGCACGAGTACAGTGCGGTTTCTCTCCTGATAATATTTAATGACAGCTATGGCTGAAAAAGTTTTCCCGAGGCCAACACTATCTGCAAGAATACACCCATTATGCCGTTCTAATTTGTTAACAATTCCTAAAGCGGCGTCTTTTTGAAAATCGTAGAGCTTGTTCCAAATTACAGAATTCTTAAAGCCGGTTTTCTCATTTGCGAGTTCATCCTCGGAAATGTCCTCCAAAAACTCATCAAAAATATTATAGAGCGTCAAGTAATAGATAAATTCCGGGGAGTTTTCCTTATAAAGGTCCGCGATATATCCGAGAACCTCGTCGGTTACGTTCTTTACTATCTTTTCATCATTCCATACTTCTTCAAAGTTTTGGATGTACTGCTTAGTTGCTTCATAATCGTCTGTCTTAATTATCTGATGCAGAACGGAATTGTCTTTTTCGTAGCCGAACCCGGCACTGCTAAATTCATTAATCCCCATGTACACATATTTATTCTCACCGTTCTCAAGGGTTATATGCGGCTGGATATATTTATTGGCAATATTTGCCTTAAAAGATGCTTTCTCCTCAATCCATTTTTTGCATTCCCTTGCGATCGCCTTCCCCTTGAGTTCATTCTTTAAATGTATTTCAAACTCTGATCCGCTGATAGCTTTTTGCCGGAAGTCGGCCTTGATTTGAAATTGTTTCTTTTCGCGCCGATTTTTGTCAACTTCGATGAAAGTGGGATCTGTGAAAATAAAATTCAATTTATCGATCTTTTTCAATTCGGCGCTGAGACATTCAAACCCATATATCGTAAAAATACCAGCCGCGACTTGTAAACGGCTGTCTTTACCGAGGTTCTTTTTAAAATCATCGCCGGCTTTTTCGGTTTTGTTATTAAAGCTTTGTATCATTTATGCCGTTACCCCTTCGTTTTCTTATTGCCATGCGCAAACGGATACGACTTCGACCACTGGTCAATATCATCCTTACGAAAACGCCACCGGCCGCCGGCGCGAAAAGCCGGTATTTTCCCTTCTCTGGCTAGACGGCGTATTGTATATGGATGCAGGCGAAGATATTCCGCTATCTCTTCTGCGTTAAATGCTTTAACGAGCTCTTTCATGGAAAATTCCCCCTGTTACATTTTAACCCATATTTTACCACAACGATTTGAGATAACAATAAAAAATTTCTCCCAGTAAAGCAAAAAACCTCCGCCAGCCATGCTGACCAGCGAAGGTTTCTTTTTTAATACTTATATTATTAACGAGCGTTGAAGTAGATGATCACCAACTCCGTGACAAACTTCTGCTTACCTCCGATATGCCAATCGGTGTTGCGCTCCGGATCCAGCTTCGACTTGTAGTCGAAAGAAATGGAAAACTCGATAAGCCACTGGAAATATATATGTTGCAATATAAATATTAAGTTTGTGAATTGAAATAGAAACGTAAGAAAAACGAAGTTTGCGCTGAAATATAAAGAGATTATCGACGGCCTAAGGAGAAATAATTAATTTGTAACTTGTTTGTTATGAAGTATTTAATGTGGTGTTTTGGAGTTTCTTTCAATTCGCCACATCCAATGTGGCGAATTTCCGGAATCCGTTCGGAATACACTAAAATGTATTTACCGATATCAAACTGAGGAATGATCTTTATATTCTCCCTGTTTTCCCTCACGAATTTCGTTTCCAAAAAGAAAGAATATAATTTTTTCCATAAGAATACGAAGCTGTAAACGAACCGGACGTTGTTGCGTCTGTTCATCCGAAAGGCGCCCCGCAAGGGCGATGAGGTATTATTTAGCTCCCCGGCCCAGAAGTACTACCGGGATGGTTTTTAAGATAATCCGGAAATCAAGCAGGAGCGACCAGCGATCTATATATTCAAGGTCAAGCCTCATCCATCCGTCAAAATCGGTTATGGCGTTCCTGCCGCGTATCTGCCACAAACAGGTCAAGCCGGGCTTCATACTCAGGCGCCGCCTCTGCCAGTTGTCGTATTTAACCACTTCCGACGGCAGGGGAGGGCGCGGGCCGACCAGGCTCATATCGCCCTTAAAAACATTCCATAACTGCGGGAATTCATCCACGCTGAATTTACGCAGGAACCTGCCGATTCCGGTCACCCGGGGGTCATTGCTCATCTTAAACGCAGGGCCGGTCATTTCATTTCCGGCCCGCAGTTCTTCCAGCCTGGTTTCCGCGCCCTGAACCATGGTACGAAACTTGTACATGATGAATTTCCTGCCGTTCAAACCGCAGCGCTCCTGGTTAAAAAAGGCCGGACCGGGCGAGCCGCGCTTTATCAGGACGGCTATCACCGCGAAAAACGGCGCCAGTACCAGCAGGAACACCCCGGATAAAACTATGTCCATGACCCGTTTGACCAGTAAATGCCATAATTTATCCGGAGTGCTCTCGAAAGTCAACAAAGGAAACCCGTACAGATCGGTCTGCTTAGCACGGGAGATTTTCAGGTCGTACATATCCACCGCCAAACTCACCGGTATGCCTTCAGTCTCGCAAAAAGTGATCAGGCCGACGATCTTGTCGAACCATACCCTCGGCACCACAAAAACAACATGGTCAACTACTTTTTCGTGGATGACATCGGGGACATCGTCAAACCCCCCCAGCACTTTATATTTACCGACATCCCGGCCGGTTCTTGACCTGTCTTCGTCTATAAACCCCAAAACGCGGAAACCCCATTCGCTGTGGCCCTCGATTAATTCCACGAAACTCTGCGCCCGTTTGTTAGTGCCCACGATGAGCACCCTGCGATAATTAAGGCCCTGCCTGCGGATGTAACGGAAGATAAAAACAAGCACGGCTTTTTCCGCGAACAGAAACAGAGTGATGAAAGCAACGGTCAAAACGATAAAATCCCGGCTGAAAGTATGCGGTTTAAATATATAACTCACGCTTACCGGCACCACAAACCCGATCACCGCCGCCTGAAAAATAACTAAGACAATCTCCTTGAATGGTTTTATGCGGAAAGAATTGTACATGCCGAACACGTACAGGGAACTCAGCCATATGACCAGCGTCCCGCCGAGAAACTGCAATGCCGGCTCGCCGCCTCTGAGGAGGTTAAGCCTGAGCCCGATGCGGCAGGCACAATAAAAAGCCGACGAGATAACGCAGACATCGGCAAAAACAAGAAGCTTTCTGAATACTTTGGTATATTCTTTAAGCATAATCTAAAATCTGCCGGCCAAGCCGAAAGAAATCGCGTTTTTTATACTCGCGGGAGCAGCGGTTGAATAACGGGAACCGAAGAGGGAACCGGTCTTGGATCGGGATTTATGTGAGGACTTTTGCATCCAAAGCCTCTCGAGGGGCATTGATCGCCGTTTCTATTTTTTCGCGGCCGATATCCCGGTTCCTTCTTTCATACGCTTCATCGATCGCTTCTTCTTTAGATACGGGCCGGCCAAAAAGAGTAAGCCGGCCATATTCAATCTTGTATTTTTGAAGCAGCCGTTCTTCCAGGATGTCATTCGATATAAGTTCGCCTTTCTCAAGGATGTGCCGGACATCGATCCCCTTTTTTACCAAGGCATATGAAACCAGAACAAACCGGTGGCAATCAAAAGGGTCTTTTTCAGAACATAGAAGGCAGATCTTTTGCCCCTTCCGTATTCCGTTTACGACCTTCTCGATGCCCCGTTTAAAAACCGCCGTCTCCCTGACTTTTTTGAAATCGGCTGTTTCCCTGTCTGAAAAATATAATTCCCGGTTTTGATACCGCGCCCCTAACGATGCTCCCATGAAAACATACGCGATACCGTTCTGCCCCGAGAACACCTTGATATTTTCTCTGTTATATTGGGGATTATACCGGCTATACGGGACGCTTCGAATATCAATCAGCAACTCGATGCCATGAAGCTTCAATAAACCCGCCAGATAATCATTCGTGTGGGTAGAATGGCCAAGAGTAAAACATCTCTGTTGAACAAGCATTATGCGCCTTTCACGCCGCGGACGGAAAATCACTCATCTGCCGGCCGGACGCCTAGTTGTTTTCCCAGAAGGCTTTGCCGTTGTTCTGTTCGACCAGGCCGCGCACGATGCCTACGATATAAGAATCGTATTTGGAGCCGCAGCCGCCGTTGAGTTCTTCCATGGCTTTTTCCACGCCCAGCGCCTCCCGGTACGGACGATAGCACGTCATGGATTCCAAAACATCGCTGACGGCGATGATCCTCGCCTCGGGAAGGATCTCTTCGCCTTTCAGTTGACGGGGATAACCGGAACCATCCAGGCGTTCGTGATGCTGATATACGATCTCGGCGAGAGAAAAAGGAAATTCAATATCTTTAATAAGGTTGTAGCATTTGACCACGTGTTCCTGCACCAGCGAATATTCGAGGTCGCTCAACTTGCCCGGTTTATTCAGAATATCCAACGGGATACTGATCTTGCCCAGATCATGCAGTTCTCCGGCGAGTTTCATACCCAGGAGGCGGTTCTCGTCCCAGCCCAGTTCTTTACAGATACGCTCGGCGATACCGGCTACGTGGCGCACATGGCTGAAGGTATAGGGGTCGCGCATTTCAAGGGCCTTACCCAGCACCGCCAGCGTGCTCAACATCATGCTCAAGCGTTCTTTTTCCAGGTTGGCGTACGCGGTCATGTCGCGGGTAATGCCCATGGTACCGATAATCTCGCCGGTGCGGTCGTACATGGGGATCTTAGTGGTGATAACCTGATTCCAGCTTCCGTCGATAAGCAAAGTGCGTTCTATTTTCCCCACAATGGCCCGGCCGGTCTTCAAGATGTAATTGTCGTCGGCAAACATCTTCTCAGCCTGTTCCCTGGAAAAAAAATCGAAGTCGGTCTTACCGATGATCTCTTCGGCGGGACGGCGGGCTCCCTGGGCGTAGAATTTATTCACTTTGATGAGCCGGTTGGCGCTGTCTTTAAAATATATGGCGTCCGGCATATTGTCCAGGAGGCTCTGAAAAAAGTCTTTTTCCAGAGAAAGCTGTTCTTCGAGTATCTTGCGCGATGAGATATCCTCGATGATACCGTCGAGATATTCCACGCCGGTATCTTTCACGCGGGTGTAACGCGCTTTAATAGCCACCCAGGCCCTGCGGTCGGGAAAAGTGCGGAAGAGGGTTTCATATGAAGTAATATTTCCCTGTTCGCGCAGTTTTTTCAGGAATACCTCTTTTTCGTCGAGGTTAAAAAATATGGAATCCATTGTCACCTTAAGAAACTCTTCCACGGAGGGATATTCAAGCAGCCGGGTAAGCACGGAATTCACGGAGATGAATTTCTGCGCGGGGCTAAGGGCGTAACGGAAAATACCTATACCTAATTTATCCGCGGCGGCGATATCGATATGGAAAGACTCATTCATTGTTTTTTGTTCCTGATATCCCTGGCAAGAATGATCGCTTCAGCGACTTCCCGCATCGATTTACGGCTGTCCATGCTTTGCCGCTGGATAAGCCGGTATGCTTCTGAAGGCAGAACATTGGCATCCAGAGAGAGGATCTCCTTGGCGCGTTCTATGACTTTGCGCGTGGCCAGCGCTTCTTCCGCGCTGCGCGCGCGCAAATCAAGTTCCGCGTTCTCAATGGCCACTGCCGCCTGGCCGGCAAGAGTAGTAAGCACCGCCAGTTCCGGCGCGCTAAATTTATGCTTGGCGGAAGTGTAACAGTTCAGCACCCCGATCACCCGTTTTTTCACGGCCAGGGGGACGCTGGCAAGGGAAACGATCCCTTCTTTTTCTGCGATATCCCGATTCAGGTACCGGGAGTCTTTACGCACATCCAGCACACAGATAATCTTATTTTCTTTT
Source organism: Candidatus Omnitrophota bacterium (assembly GCA_041653035.1). GTDB lineage: Bacteria > Omnitrophota > Gorgyraeia > Gygaellales > Profunditerraquicolaceae > JAQTZX01. The sequence continues at coordinate 72,169 of JBAZGE010000002.1, read as the reverse complement.
GCCACCAATCCCGCTATCCCCTCCCCTTTTTTAACGTTGGGCTTTTTATTATAGGCTTCAGAGATGGATTGAGTGGCCCTGACCATCAGTTCCTGTGTTTCGAGATCGACCAGCAAGAGGGAACAAATCTTGGAGTTCATGATTTCGGCGGTGACCTGGACGATAAGACGCAAAAGCTCGTCGAGGTACATCCCGGAGGTGATCAGGCTGGCGACCTTGGATAGAGCGTCAATTTGTTTGAGGTAGATCTCGTAATTTTTTTTTGATCTCATAATATCAACAAGATGATGCGGCGTATCTTATCACAGAATCGGCAAATATTTATCCACTTCGTACTGGGTCACCTGCGCTTTGTATTCATCCCATTCCATCTTTTTGTTACGGATGAAATATTCGAAAAGGGTCTTGCCCAGGGACTCTTTCACCAGTTCGCTCTCTTCGGTCAAACGAATGGCCTCCAGCAGATCCTCAGGCAGGGAATAAATGCCCGCGCTCTTGCGCTCTTCTTCCGCCATGTGGTAGATATTGTCGTTCGCCGGCTCAGGCAAGCGGTAATTTTTCTTGATACCTTCCAGGCCCGCGGCAAGCATCACCGAAAAAGCCAGGTACGGGTTGCATGCCGGATCCGGAGAACGGTATTCAATGCGCGTGGCTTTTTCTTTTCCCGGTTTGTACATCGGAATACGAATGAGCGCGGAACGGTTCATCTGCGCCCAGCAGATGTACACCGGAGCTTCATATCCGGGAACAAGGCGCTTATATGAATTCACCCACTGACTGGTAACCGACGATATCTCCCGTGCGTGTTTTATCAGGCCGGCGGTATAGGCCTTGCACATCGGTGAGATATGATACTTATCGTTCTTATCATAAAAGGCGTTCTTGCCGCCTTTGAATAACGACTGGTGCACGTGCATGCCCGAACCGTTAATGCCGAAAATGGGTTTCGGCATGAAGGTAGCGTACACGCCGTGCCGGCGGGCAATCTCTTTTACAACCAGGCGGTAGGTCATCACGTTATCGGCCATGGTAAGCGCGTCGTTATAGCGCAGATCGATCTCATGCTGGCTGGCCGCGACTTCATGGTGACTGTATTCCACGGGAATGCCTAAAGCCTGGAGTGTCAGGATGGTGTCCCGGCGCAGGTCCTGCGCGACATCAAGGGGAACCAAGTCAAAATATCCTCCCTGGTCCAGCGGCTGGGGAACCTGAGAATCTTTAAAGTAGAAATATTCCAATTCCGGGCCGACGTTAAAAGTAAACCCTTTTTCTTTGATCTTAGCCAGGTTGCGTTTCAGGACGTTGCGCGGATCGCCTTCAAAGGGCTTGCCGCTTGGTTCGTAAATATCGCAAAACATACGGCCGACAGCATGTTCATCGCCTGAGCGCCAGGGGATGATCGCGAACGTACCGGGATCAGGACGGGCGATCATATCCGACTCTTCGATGCGCGCAAAACCTTCTATCGAGGAACCGTCAAAGCCCATGCCCTCTTCAAGGGCGCCTTCAAGCTCATCCACGGTTATGGCGAACCCTTTCAGGAACCCGAGTACGTCGGTGAACCACAGGCGCACGAACTTAATCTTGTGTTCTTTTACCAGTTTTAAAATTTCCGATTTTGTTTTATTTGCCACGTCTTCCTCCCGGTGTTTTGGTTTTAAGAAACAATTCCATGCGCGCCAGCGCTTCTTTGAGGTCTTCATAGCTGGAGGCGTAGGATATGCGCACGCGGTCAACCAGTTCGTCGCCGAACGCGGTGCCGGGCACGATCGCCACTTTTTGTTCCTGCAGGAGTTTCTTGCAGAAATCCAGCGAACACATGCCGGTAGAGCGTATGGACGGGAACGCGTAGAACGCGCCCTGCGGCTTCCGGCATTCCAGGCCGATGCGGTTCAGGCCGTCGACGATCAGTTCGCGGCGGCGGCGGTATTCGCGTTTCATCTCATTAACGGAATCACTGCCGGCCTGTAACGCTTCGCAGGCGGCCATCTGGCTGGTGATGGAAACACACATGATGGTGTACTGGTGGATCTTGGTCATGGCCGCGATGATCTCTTTGGGGCCGCAGGCAAAACCGATGCGCCAGCCGGTCATAGCGTAGCTTTTGGAAAAACCGTCAAGGTAAAGCGTTTTTTCTTTGGCGCCGCTCAAGGTCGCGAACGGGATATGGTCAAAGTCGTAGGTCAATGCCCCGTAAACCTCATCGGTGATACACAGCAATTTATGTTTGAGGGCTACTTTTTTGATGACGTCCAGTTCTTTCCGGGTATAGGAAACTCCGGTGGGGTTCACCGGGTAGTTGAACAGCAGGGCTTTAGTATCTTTGTCCACCGCTTTCTCGAGCGCCTGGGGAGTAAGGCGAAAATGGTCTTTTCGGGTATCGATGTACACCGGGATCCCGCCGGCCAGTTCGGTGACCGGGCCGTATGAAACATAGCAGGGCATCGGGATCAGAACTTTATCGCCCGGGTTCAAGATCGCGCGCAAGGCCAAGTCCACGCCCTCGCTCACGCCGACGGTGATAAGCATCTCCTCATGGGGATCATAGTCGAGGCCGTACGTCTTCTTCAAGAAACGCTGGAGGACCAGGCGTAATTTATACAGCCCCTTATTGGAAGTGTAGGAGGTAAATCCCTGTTCAAGGGAATAAATCCCTGCTTCACGCACCTGCCAGGGGGTCACGAAATCAGGTTCGCCCACGCCGAGAGAGATCACGTCTTCCATTCCCAGCACCAGGTCGAAAAAAGCCCGGATGCCGGAGGGTTTCATTTTGTCAACGCATTTTGAAATGGAGATGTCCACGTTAATATGAGATTGCGATCCGTTTATTCTCTTCTTTGTGTTTCAGCACTATGCCGTTCTCCTTGTATTTCCGAAGCAAAAAATGGGTGACCGTGCCTTTGACGCCTTCAAGAGGCGAGAGCTTTTCGGCCACGAACTGGGCGGCGGTATGCATATCCCGGCCTTCCACGATCAGAAGCAGGTCGAATGTCCCGGAAACCAGATAACAACTGGAGACTTCGTGGAATGAATAAATACGCTCGGCGATCTTTTCGAAACCGACGTCTTTCTGCGGGGCGATGTTCACCTCGATAAGGGCCCGCACCGCGGCGTTATCGTCTTTGACCAATTCTTTATTGATGACCGTTTTGTACCCCACTATTATACCATCCTTCTCATACTTCGCGATCGCCTTTTTCACGGCGTCTGTTTTTTTTCTGGTCATCTTAGCGATATCTCCAACGGGCACGCGTGCGTTCTTTTCCAGTATCTCGAGTATCTCGTCCATAAACCCCTCCCTGTTATAATGTCAAATGACAAAATTAATTCAAAACACCAATATCAAATGTCAAAACGTTTATTCCGTTTTTAATTTTAGCATTTGACATTTGGATTAATTTCGGGATTTTGATTTTGACATTTGTCATTCAATCTCCGGTTATATCTTACAGACTACCGGACCCTGACGCTTATGCTTCGAGCGTTTCATCATCCACGCGACTTTATCAACCTTTGCCCGCGGAAAAACCTGTTTTTTCTTTATTTCCATGCGTTCAAGTATCCCGTCTAATTCCTCATAGGTTATCCCCATCTCCCCTTCATCGGTCTGCCCCGCCCATAACCCGGCAGTGGGAGGTTTAGTGATCACTTTTTCCGGAATCTTCAATTCCCGGGCTAAACGCCGGACATCGCGTTTTAAAAGGTTCCCGATGGGCAAAATATCGGTTCCGCCGTCTCCGTATTTGGTAAAATAGCCGACTGAGAGTTCTGATTTATTGCCTGTGCCGCAAACCAGATAATTCAAGGTATTGGCAAAATAATACAAAGTAACCATGCGCAGGCGAGGCTTCAAATTAGCCAAAGCAAGCTCGCTGCCCTTAGGCATACCTTTGATAAAAATATCGTATATGGCACTCAAATCAACGATTTTGGTAGTAATGCCAAGCCCACGCGAAACTAACAATGCGTCTTCCCTATCCTGCGCCTGGCTGTAACAGGGCAGGATCAGGGCCAAAACTTTATTTTTCCCAACAGCTTCTTTTGCCAAAGCGGAGACTACCGCTGAATCTATACCCCCGCTCAACCCCAAAACAATACCCTTTGCCCCGCTTGTGCAAACCTGTTTCTTCAACCAGTTTACTATCTTTTTACGCATAAAAATCCCTTTCCGGGGGTATTAGCTTTACCCCGTTAGAAACACCTGTTGCTGAAGCTCTGCGGAACAATTTCTAATGGGGTAAATAGCGTCCAGATATAGAATTATATACCGGAGGAAAGCCGCGGTCAAGGTAAAAATGGGAGATAGATACTGCCTTAAAAACGCACCGGGTACAAGAACAAAAATCGTAAACGGTACCCGGTGCAGCTTCGAGGGTGCACCCGATACCGCTTTGTTATTTTGATTTAATGGCCAATATCTTGATGAAGTCGGCGGCGGCCTCGATCTTATCGGTTACACCTTCGAGGTATTCAGCCAGCTGATAAGTCAAAAGCAGGCTGACCGGTTCGAGCTTGGTATGAATGATAGCCTCGATGAGCGCCTTTTTCTGATCATCGGCGTCATGTTCGATGCGCGCCACTTCTTCACAATCGACGATGGCTTTTTTGAGGTCGTTTTTTATGATCGCTTTGATAGCATCCTGAAGCTTGGAGATGGAGGATACGATCAATTCGGTGGCGGTAGAAATATTCTTGAGGACATTATCGGGCAGTCTCTGTTCAATAAAACCCAGGAGACGCGCCGCACCGTTGGTCCAATCGGCGATCTTGTCCAAGGTAGTGACAAAATGCATAAGGTCCGCCCGGTCCGGAGGCATAAGCAGGCTTTCGGATAACTCGATGACCATTTTCGAACGCAGGATATCCGCCTGATGCTCGCTTTCTCTCACATTTTCAATAGCTTTGGCTTTTGTATTCAAGTCTCCGGAGATAAAAGCTTTGACCGCTTCTCCAAAATAAGTAACAGTCTTATAGGTCTCATCGACATGTTTACGGGCATCCTCCAGAATAGACCTCTCTTCTTCCATCCCCAGCCATCCCAGGATATTCCTTATTTCTTTCATTTCACCCTCCGCGCAAAATTACGTTTTCAAGAAAATCGCTTCGCACGAATCGTTCAGCGATAACTTCCTTGCCGGCAGGCAAACCAGCCGGCGATTTTCAGTGGTTAGGAAAGTGTTTTATACTTTCCTATACCATAAAAAAACCAGGATAAACTTAAATACCGCAAAGCTGATAAGCCCGGATACAAATGGTGTGGCTAACCAGCAGACGACTATTTCCCTCATGATCTTTATGTTCAAAACCCGCAATCCTCTCACCAATCCCACCCCGAAAATAGCGCCGACGATGGAATGGCTGGTAGAAACCGGAATGCCGAATACGGTATAAATGTGCACGTTAATAGCGCTGGCCAATTGCGCGGAAAAAGCCATAATCGGCAGAAGATTGGTTATTTCGGAGCCGATGGTCTCAATGACTTTATATCCCCACGTGAGTATGCCGGCCACGATAGCCAGTCCTCCGATCATAACCGCAATTCTGGCGTCGATAATATCCGCGCCAACGATAACACCGGTGCCATTGGCCACGTCATTGGCACCCCAGGTATAAGCCACGTAACAGCCGCTGACAACGATCAGGAAAGCGACAACGGATCTTAAATATTTCCGGGGAATGATCCTGGGCAGTATATTTTTAAAGATCCGGAAAAATATATACCCTAATACCGCCGCGCCCAAAGGCGTGAATATCCAACAGATGAAGATATCAAGGAGACAACGCCATTGTACCGGAGCGCCGATAGCCACCCCCGATCCGGCAACCGCGCCGACGATAGAATGACTGGTAGAAATCGGCATTTTCCAGTAAGTTGCCAAAACCACCCAGGCGCAGGCGCCGAAACAGGTTACCAGCGCCAGATACATAGCCATATCCCTCGGCAATTGATGTATGGGAACGATCCCCGTTCCTATGGTCCGGGTAACATAACAACCCTGCAAATACGCGCCCAGGAAACCGAATATGCAAATCAGAATAATCGCCTGTTTAAGATTTAAAACCCGCGATCCAACGGCAGGGCCTAAAGAATTGGCGGCGTCGTTGGCGCCGATAGACCAGCCGACGGCAAGGCCCATTAAAACAGTGATCCCGACAAAAAACAGATGCATATTATTTAATTTTCCATTCGTAAGTGTTGGACGACTGATTTAAAACTTCCAGGGGAGCCCCCGGCGGAGCTTCCTGCTGAGTGCGTTTGGCATATTGTTTTTGCACTTCTTCCACGCTGATTCCGTTTTTAACGGCTACTGCCCGATAGATCACCATGCGGTCGGCGTTCTCGGCATTAACCAACTCCTGCGTTCTGCTGTCGGCTTTATCCGCAGCGCGTATTTCAACCAAACCCGACCGGGTCTCTCCCGCGATACCCTGCCCCTGCAGGGCGAATAACGCCGAGAGACGGTCCCTTCTTCGCAAGGCAGCATCTTCAACTTCCTTGCCTAACCCCTGCTGGGCATACGCTTCAGGAACCAACAATCCAAGCAGGCTGTGTTGGCCATCTTTCTGTGCGGGCTGGGCCGGCTTATTGCCATACACGATACTATCGATATCGCTCAAATCTTTTTCCACGTGCTGATAGACATCCACCCGCATGGTGACATTCATATCCACCTTGATGGGATCTTTGGTCCCGCCCACTTTAACCCGGGCACAACCCAAGAATAAAACCGTGCCTATCATAAGAACCGCTGCAATTCTTTTCATGGCTTCACTCTCCTGATTTAAAACCGACGGTTATCTTAAAATCACGTTTTCCCTGTTCTCCATCGAGGAAAACTTCCAAAACGTAATCTTCACCTTCTTTATACACGCGCGCTTTTCCCTCGGCATAACGGTAATCCTTGAAACTTTCGGTCACCGTTTCCAAATACTGCCCTGAGCCTTTGGCGATGGCGTCCAGGAATCCGGCGTCGGTGATGATCAGGGTTCCGCCGGGGGCAACAACCGAAGAATCGGCGTTCAGAAAACTGATAACCTGCCCCTGTCCGCGCAGGCCGATCTCTCCTCCCAGCGTGCCGCTCATCCGCACCCGGCTCTTCAGCTCCAAATCACCGGTCACCCGGTCAAGAGATATCTCCCTGACACTCATGTTCACCAGGTAATCCGGGCTTTTATCAAGCCGCAGTTTTACATCTGCACTGATATCCCCGCCCAGGGAACGGGCTGTCAAGCGGTCCAGAGAAAGGATCTCTTTTTTCAGGGATACGGCGCTCTCGATATCAGTGATCGCAAGTTTATTATAACATATTTTCTGTACAGTCAACCGCCCATTTTCAGCTTTTTCTCTCACCGAAAGCTCCGCTCCAGACACCTCCAGATTATACCCCCTGAATGAATCGATCCGCAGGTCAAGCGCGGACACGGTCCGCGCCAAAAGGTTAAATTCGATAGAAAAAAGGGCTTTCGCTTCTACTTCTTTTGTTGCAACGCGAGTATCCACTTCACTCAATAGGACGCTCCCGATGGAAAACAGGCTTTTCCCGGAAGAAAGACTGACCAGGCGCTGAAGGTCGGACGCTCTCTTGTGCGGGGCGTGGATATTGATGCTTATTCCGCGCGCTTCGACATTCGCGATCTTTCCCCTGAAGAGGGAAAGGAATGAAAAACGCGCCGCGGCTTCTTTAACGGTAAGGTCGTATGCTTCTTTATTAATAACCTTTAGATCGATCAAAGAAAACGAATCCGGCTTTACCACACAGCCGCCGATAGAAACAACGCTGTCCGGGAATGTCCGGCGCAGCTGGGCGCCTGCCGCCGAGATGATCAGAGGCTTGAATACAAGGGCACCGGCGGCGGCAAGAAGAAAAATAACAGAGAGGCTGACTATGATCTTTTTAGGGAATTTTGCCTTTGCAGACATTGATACATACTCCGCAGATATATTGTTCGACGAGATGCTGCTTCTGAAATTCTTTTAATTTTTCGAAACAAGCGATGTGGCCAAACTGCGCGGGGTCTTTATGAATGGCTTTCGCCGGGCAGACCGCGGCGCACAAAACGCAATCGCCGCAGTTACCTTTTGACGGCTTATCGGTTTTCAATGGCATATCGGTAAGTATGGTAATAAGCCGGAACTGTGCCCCCAGTCTCTTATTCACCAGGAGATTATTCCTGCCGATCCAGCCGAGGCCGGCCAATAACCCGATCTTTTTATGGGAGAGATGCGCAGTCTGTTTCTGCCAATCCACGATCTGGGAAGCGGGAATGGGAATGGCGCAAAAGCCTTTATTCTGTATAAAGTTAGAGACTTTGATGGCGGTCTGGTCAAGTAAGCCGTTGAGGGCCCGGTAGTGGTGAAAGTACAAACGGGTAGGCGCCTGTTCCAGTTCCCCCAGGATCCCAGCCGACAATCGTATGCCCAGGCAAACAGCCTGATCAACTTTATCCAGGATCTGAGGATTGAGTTTTATATCGCCTTTCTCTTTTGTTATATCCGCCACGCCGAATAGATCGACTCCCTGCCGGAAGCAGAATCTTTTCAGTTGAAGATAATTATTTTTCTTGTCCATTATCGCTTCCTTATTAATGTCTCTCCCCGTCTCGTAAAATTCCCTGCCGGGGACAGGTGCAGCTTTGGGACGGTACCTGGTACAGCTTTAGGTCTGTACCTGGCCTGCCCTGGCCAGGGTTAAACGACTGAACGAACGGGCGGGCCGGGGTGCAGTTTTCTCAGGTAAACCATCAGCAGGGAGATGGCTGCGGGGGTTACGCCGGAGACGCGTGAAGCCTGGCCCAGGGTGAGCGGCTTGATCCTGTTCAGTTTTTCCCGTATCTCGCGGGAAAGGCCTGAAAGGGCGGCATAATCGATATCCGCGGGTATCTTTATTTTTTCCAGGTTTTTGAACCGCTCTACTTCTTTCTGCTGGCGTTCGATGAATCCGCTATATTTTACCTCAATTTCTATCTGTTTGGCAACAGTTTCCGGAATGCGCGCGATGCCGAGGTTTTCTTTTGCGCGTTTACACAGGGTGATTAGTTCTTTCCAGGCTATCTGCGGCCTTTTGAGCAGTTCTTCAAGAGTGACGGTTTTGCGCAGGGGCGCGGTGTTTAAACGTTCGAGTTCTTTGTTCAATGCCGCGGACGGTTTCAGGCGGCGCGCGCGAGAAAGAATGATTCCGTCTTTAATCCCTTGTTTCTTTTTTTCCGTTTTCTGATACTCGCGCTTGGAGATCAGTCCCAGATGATGGCCGGTTTCACGCAGGCGTATATCCGCGTTATCTTCGCGGAGGATGAGACGATACTCGACGCGCGAGGTGAACATGCGATAGGGTTCGGCGGTGCCTTTAGTCACCAGGTCATCGATAAGGACCCCGATGTAACTGGTTGAGCGGTCTGGAATAAACGGTTCTTTACCTGTACAAAACAGGGCGGCGTTTATGCCGGCGACAAGGCCCTGCGCGGCCGCTTCCTCGTAGCCGGTTGTGCCGTTGATCTGGCCGGCGAAAAAAAGGCTCTTGATGCTCTTTGTTTCCAGGGTCGGGAATAATTGCGTGGGTTCAGACACGGTATGCTCGATGCCGTAGCCGTAGCGGACCACTTTTGCTTTTTCAAGCCCGGCAATAGAATGCAGAATCTTGTCCTGTACTTCCTCGGGAAAGCTGGTAGACAGTCCGTTCGGGTATATCTCGTCGGTATCCAATCCCTCCGGTTCCAGGAATATCTGATGCCGCGTCCGGTCGGCGAATTTTACGATCTTATCCTCTATGGAAGGACAGTAACGCACGCCGGCGGCTTTTATAACGCCTGCGTACAGGGGGGATTTATCCAAATTCGCGCGGATGACGGCGTGGGTGGTTTCGTTGGTATGCGTGATATAACACGGCACTTGCTTCAGCTTAAGTTTTGTGGTGGAAAAAGAAAATGGGTGCGGCGGTTCGTCCCCGTTTTGGGCGATACATTTTGAAAAATCTATGGTCTTTTTGTTTAAACGCGGGCAGGTGCCGGTTTTGAAACGCAGAAGGGTAAACCCGAGTTCTTTGAGGCCGCGCGCCAGATCCACGGATGCCGGCTCTCCAATCCTGCCGCCGGAAAAATGTTTCAATCCGACATGTATGATACCGTCGAGAAAAGTTCCCGGGCACAGCACCACGCACCGGGCATTGATCCGGTCTCCCGTGCCGGTGATGACGCCGCGTATTTGCTTATTTTCGACACAAAGACGGATAACGGTCCCTTCTTTCAGAAAAAGGTTATCCTGGGATCTGACCGTCTTTTTCATATATGCGGTATACCGGTATTTATCTATCTGCGCGCGCGAGGATTGTACTGCTTCGCCTTTGGAAGCGTTGAGGATCCTGAATTGGATCCCGCAGACATCCACGGCTATCCCCATCTGCCCGCCAAGGGCATCGATCTCTTTGACTAACTGCCCTTTGCCTACTCCGCCGATGGCCGGGTTACAACTCATCGCGCCGATGGTATCCGCGTTGATGACCATCATGAGTGTGCGCCGGCCCATTCTGGCTGAAGCAAGCGCCGCTTCTATGCCGGCATGCCCGGCTCCGATCACGATGACTTCAAAATCTTTCATGGTTATTGAGCTCCTTTTGCACAATACATCAATTATACCCTCACGCCGGCATTTATGCAAAAACTATAAGCGGGTGCCTAAGGGGACAGATTCCCGATCAACTCTGCACCCGGCCTCCCCTGGCCGGGGTACAGCTTTGCAGACTTGGAGTTATTGGTTTTTAGCGAAAGATATAAGCAAGGGAAGAAGGCCGATGCCGGTAAGTTCGCCGAGGGATCCGCGTTTAGCGGCTTTCTCGGAAAAAGAACGGGTGCCGTCGGGTTTTACGGCGCCGCCGGCAATAAACAGCGGGACGGCTTCCACGGAATGCGCCTTTTTAGAACAAACCGTGGCATGATCGGCGGTGACACAGATAATATGGTCATCCAGCGATATAGAGGAAATGAGATTGGAGAAAAAATACCGGTCTATCATTTCGATCATCTCTTTTTTTTTCTGAAAATCTCCGTCGTGGCCGGGTTCATCAAGACCTTTGATATGAACGTAAATGCCGTCGTAACTTTTGACCGATTCACAGACGATCTTGGCGCGGATAGAATAATCCACCTCCAGATGCCCGGTCGCGGAGGGTACTTCGATAATATCCATGCCCGTCAACAGAGCGATGCCTTTTTCAACCGGCATATCCACGAAACAGCCGAATTTAACGTTATATTTACTTTCCAGGGTAGGGCAATCGGGAAGGTCCCGCCCGGCGTCACGCACCAGCAGTATATTCGCCGGCAGTTTATCTTCGGCTATCCGTTTCCTGTTGACCCCGGATTCGTTTAAGACTTTCTGCGCTTTTTGGGTGAACTCGTTGATTACGACAGCGGTCTCTTTGACCGGTATGGATTGCTCATACCCCGGCATGGGAATGGATTCTTCCACAACGCTGGTAAAGGATTCTTTGGCCAAGCCCCACAACCCCAGCCGCGCATAGGCGGGGTCGGTATTGGTTATCCAACTGGAAAGGCGGGAATGCATACCTTTGAGAAGAAGCACCCCGCGGTGGCCGACGGTGCTTTTTAACTCAAAGGTGGCGCTGGAAAGCGTTACTTTAACATTGACCTCTTTTACCAGGGCAGCCGCTTCTTCCCCGGTCAAATCTCTGCCAACCCGCCGGTCTTTGATCGTTTTCCCGTCGGGTTCGACGGTCGCGAAATTGAAACGCAAGGCGAGGCTGCCGGCATCGATGCTCAGGCCTTCGGCAAAAGCTTCAATCGGGCCTCTACCGGTATAATATTGCTGAGCATCATAACCCAATAAGGCCAGCACAGCCACATCTGATTCCGGAGCGATATTTTTTGCCACCGGATACAGCAGGCCGGTACTGCCTTTACGGGCAAGAGCGTCCATATTCGGCGTATAGGCGGCCTCTAAGGGAGTCTTGTTATCCAGTTCCTTAATCGGCGCGTCGCCAAGGCCGTCAAGTACGATATAGACTATTTTTTTCATAATTGGTATCGTCAAAAGTAACTTACAGTTTGCTCAAAAAGCTGCAGATGCGAGGCGCGCGCAAGCGACGGCGGAGGCGTATGATATTTATACGCCGCACAACGGAGCGCAGCGCAGCAACGAAGCAGATGCGGTTTTTTCAGCAAACTGCTAACATCGGGAAAAACCGCAGGCATGACACTTCATACACCCTTCTTCGTGGCGAAGGGCGCCGCCGCAATCAGGGCAGACTCCCACGATGTCTCCGCGCGCTCCGCTGTAAGAGGAAGATACGTCTTCACTGCGGGAATGCTTCATGGGAACATCTACGCTTTCCGCGGGAGCCGAATGATGAACCGTCTGCGGTTGGTTATTAACCAGCCGTTTTTCAATAACCCGGGCGATGGCGTCGGCGCAGGAAAAGATACGCTGGCCCTTTTCCCAGGAAGGCGAAGGGCAGCGGATATTACGCAGCTGCTCGATGATGGCTTTGACTTCAATGCCGGAACGAACTGCCATGGAAACCAGCCTGCCGATAGCCTCCAGCTGTGAAGCGGCGCAGCCGCCGGCTTTTCCCATCTGGGTGAAAAGTTCGAAAGGCCTGTTTTCAGCGTCGATATTGATGGTCACGTATAAATTCCCGCAACCGGTGGGTACTTTAGTAGTGGTGCCGGAGATAACTTCCGGCCGGGGCCGGGGAGCTATTTCTTTTGCCGATTCCGGGGATTTTTTGTCCTCTCTCGGTTTATTACCGGCGATATTAAGCACCTGCTCTTCCCTGCTGCCGTCACGGTAGATAGTGATGCCTTTACAGCCGGAATCATAAGCCAGGATGTAGGACTTACGCACATCCTCGATGGTCGCTTCGTGCGGGAAATTAATGGTTTTACTCACCGCGTTATGGGTGTACTTCTGGAACACCGCCTGCATACGCACGTGCCATTCCGGGCTGATATCATGGGCAGTGACAAAGACCCGTTTCACGTCCTCCGGGATGCCTTCTATTTTTTGCAGAGAACTGTTCTCCGCGATCTTCTCCATCAACTGCCTGCTGTAAAATCCGCGCCGGCGGGCGGTTTCTTCAAATTGAGGATCGACTTCAACGAGCTTATCGTTATCCATGACGTTGCGGTAATAGGAAACGGCGAATATAGGCTCGATTCCCGACGAACAGGGGCCGGCGATAATGCTGATGGTGCCGGTGGGCGCGATGGTAGTCAGGGTGGCGTTCCTCAACCGCTGTCCCTGTTTTTCCAGCCTGCTCCCTTTATATGAAGGGAATACGCCTTTTTCCGCGGCCAGCTCACGCGATTTTTTAGTCGACTCTTCAAGGATAAAAGCCATGACTTTATCCGCCAGTTGTATCGCCTCTTCGCTGTTATAGGGAATTTGCATCCCGATGAGCAGGCTCGCCCACCCCATCACTCCCAGGCCGATCTTACGGGTAACCTTAGTGGCATTCTCTATTTCAGAAAGGGGGAATTTGCTCACGTCGATGAGGTTATCCAGGAAATGCACGGCCAGCCGGATCACTTCCCGAAGTTTTTCCCAGTCGATCTCGAAACCGGCAGCAGTCTGCTTGTACATTCTCGCCAAATTGATAGATCCAAGGTCGCAGCTTTCATAGGGCAAAAGAGGCTGTTCACCGCAGGGGTTCGTGCTTTCAATATCCCCTAACTGCGGGGTGGGATTATCGGCGTTGACTTTGTCTATGAAAATGATGCCGGGCTCGCCGTTCTTGTACGCCTGTTTGACGATCACGTCAAAAACATCTTTGGTATTAAGACGGGTGACGATCTCTTTGGTCCGGGGATCGACGAGGTCGTATTCTTTGTTGTCTTTAAGTTTGCGCATGAAATCGTCGGTAATGGCGACCGAGATATTAAAATTGGTGATCTGTTTATTGTCGGTTTTGCAGGCGATGAATTCCAGTATATCGGGATGGTCCACGCGCAGGATACCCATGTTCGCGCCGCGCCGCGTGCCGCCCTGTTTGACCGCTTCGGTGGCCGCGTCATAAACTTTCATGAAAGATACGGGCCCGGAGGCGATGCCGCCGGTGGTCTTCACCACCGAATTCTTCGGACGAATGCGCGAGAAAGAAAAACCGGTGCCGCCGCCGGATTTATGGATCATAGCGGTGGCTTTCAGGGTCTCGAAAATAGAATCCATGGAATCATTGATGGGAAGGGTAAAGCAGGCGCTTAACTGCCCGAGTTCCCGGCCGGCGTTCATCAGGCACGGAGAATTAGGAAGGAATTCCAACGAGGTCATGATCCGGTAAAATGCTTCCTCAACCTTGCAGATATCTTTTTCGGTCTTACCGAACTGCTTGTCCGCCTGGGCTATCGCGCGCGCTACTCTGTGGAACATATCTTCCGCAGTCTCGGTCACTGTGCCGGCGTTGTCTTTCTTTAGATACCTTCTTTCCAGAACTTTCATTGAATTCGCGGAAAGTCTTAGACCCATTCTGCCTCCTTTAATAGCCTTGGTATGATAAAAAAGCTATTATGCCAGTACTGCTTTGTTTGACCAGATAAACTTTTCCTCGTTCCCCTTATTACGCAGAGTATATCACCGGTAAAAAAAGCTGTCAACATAAAAAACACAAGATATTGTATTTTTTTATCGATAAAGCACTATTTGTTGTGGCTGGTACGATTTACGAATGCTCGAGGAACTGACAGGATTCACGGATAACCAATTCAGCAGGAAGCACAACTTTTCTGATGGGGACGTTTTTCACGCGGCTCATCAAAAGAGCCAATTCCTTGACTGAGTCCTGAGCCATTTTGATGAACGGCTGTCTGACGGTCGTCAATGCCACAGGCCCATAGAGCCCGGAAGGATTATCGTCAAAACCGACTATGGAGAGATCCGCGGGGATCTTCACCCCGTGTTCCCGCGCGAATGCCATGACCTCCAGGGCCATGGAGTCGGAAGCGACGAATACCGCAGTCGGTGGATGGGGCATTTTGATCAGTTTCTCAGCCGCTGAACGCGCTTGCCCTCTTGAGTAATCCGTGGGAATTATATATTCCTGTTCCAGTTCGATATTATTTTTAGCCAGCGCGCGCTTGTACCCTTCCAAACGCTGGGTGGCGGCCTGCGAGATCAAGTCGCCGGTTATATGCGCGATCTTCCGGTGGCCGAGACCGACGAGATAATTCACCGCGCTTTCGGCGCCGCCGACATTGTCCACCGAGATACAACTCACCTCATTGTCTTCAACGTAGTGATTGATGACGATGACCGGGACTTCGCTGTCCAAAACTTCTTCCAATTGATGGCCGTTGCCGATGACATCGGCGAAAATAACCCCGCCCACCCCTTTCACGTTCAGGGGAGAGTGCCCATCGGTCAGATGAAGCAGGAGGTCCAGTTTCAACACTTCGCACAGCGTACCGATGCCTTTGATCAGTTCCAGGGCGTAGTATGAATAAAAAATACCTTCGTAGCGCGGTATCACGAGGGTCACCACGTTGGTCCTGCCGGTGGCCAGACGCTGAGCCAGGACAGACGGCTGAAACTTGAGTTTTTTTACGGCCTCCAGGACGCTGACGCGGTTATCCACTTTAACTGAAGGGGATTTATTGATGACGCGCGAAACGGTGGATATGGAAACTCCGGCTGCCCGGGCGACGTCTTCGATAGAAATATTCTTGGAGAGTTTTTTTCGGGATCGGACCATGAGAATCGAAACGTTGCCCTGGCGGTTATTTAACTTTATCCCCCGATTGAATGGTAGAGGTCTCTTTGCGTATGTCGCACGCCGAATAATTGCGGCGCGTTTCCATGACGGATAATTCTCCAATAGGCCGATCTCCCCGAAAAACCTGGAACATATCCCCTTTTTTAACCCCGGCGTTATCGCCCAGATCGATAACGGCAAAGTTATTCTCCCGGTCAACGGAAAGAACTTTCCCGAGCACGATTATAGAGCCAAGCTGGCCCTGGTTCACGCCTTCCCGCGGGCTTACCACGATAGGCGGCAATTCCACGGAATCGGACATTCCTTGCTCGGAAACTTCCGCGGCGGCCTGATTCACCGCGTCTTTCTCGACTTCCAACTGGCCTTTTAAACTAGACATCTTCAGCATCTGGTCTTTTAACAATGTTTCCACCTTGGCGAAGCTGTCTTCCAGGTTCCTATTCTTCCCCTGGTATTCCACCATCTTTTTCTCAAGGGAGATATTGCGTTTCCCGAGGCTTTTCAATTGCCGGCGGAGGAGGCTGTTCTCCCCTTTTACCAGGCTCAGGGAATTCTGTATCTGGAACTTATCGTTCTTTTCCCGGACCAAATCCTGGGTAAGGGTGTCTATGGATTTCTGATTTGAACCGATATATTCAATTTGGCGTTTCAGGTCGTCGTTCTGGCGGGTGTAATTGCTCACTTCCAGTTCGAGGTCGCCTTTTTCGGACTGCAACTGGGCGCTGGAAAGGCGGATCTTGTTAATCTCATTCTTCAAGCTCTCCACCTGCAATTCCAAATCAGATTTCTTTTTCAAGATGCTCGCCCAATAGGAATCAGCCATGGCATTGACCGCGGAGGGTTTTACCAACCCCGAATCTTCGGCGGTAAGCGCCTTTAGTTTATCGGCGAGGTCTTCTTTCTCTTTCTTGACGATCTCAAACTGTTTCTGGAGTTCTCCTTTGGCTGCGGTAATGGCGGTCATTTCCAAGGTGAGTTTCTCGAAATCTTTCTGGAGCAGATTCAATTTCGCATCCAGGCGCTTATTCTCATCCAACGCCTTATCGATCTTTTTCTGGAGCGCCGAATTCTCTTCTTTTAAAACATCCCGTTGCCGTTCAACCTCTTTCTTTGCCCGGAACGTCTGCACATTCACGATGATACTGATGAGCAGGACGGCCGCGACGGCAATGATTATGAATTTGATTTTATTCTGCATTCACTCTCCTTTATATGATGATAATGATATCATACCCCGGAGTTTGCATCGGAATTCCGGGATTATAATAAATGAGCGAATACTCTCTGCATCACGAGGCTCGCCGTGCCTAAGGCTACCGCGTTCTCCCGTAACTGCGCATACACTATCTTGAGGTCCTCGGTGACTTCCCTAAACGCCCAGGCCTTAATGGTCGCGGCGACTTCGTTCAGAAAATCTTCCCCCGCATCCTCGAAACCTCCTCCGATGACGATCATCTCCGGATTCAGAAGGTTGGCGATATAGGCGACCCGTATGCCCAATCTCTTTGCCGCTTTTTTGAGCGCGGCGGCGGCGGCCGGATTCTTCAGACGGGCGGCGGTAAAAACGGCTTTGAGGTCGAGAGTGATGATATCTCCGCCGGAGACTTGTGAGAAAACTTTGGCGGCTTCCGCGTCTTTTGAAAGCGCGGCTTTCACATCCTCAACGATCCCCAGATCCACTTCCCAGCGCTTTAAAAAACAGGGATTGCCGGCTTCACAGTTGAACAAATCGTTCTCTTTATAATTATAAATAGAAACTTCTCCCGCGTACCCCCGGGATCCGCGGTAAATATGACCGTCGATAACAATCCCGCATCCCACGCCGGAAAACATATACACCAGATTCTTTAACTCCGTCCCCGCCCCCAGCCAGTATTCTCCGAAACAGGCGGCGGTGGCGTCGTTCTCAATCAATACCGGAAGGTTAAATTCGCGTTCGATAAGCTCACGCAGGGGAAGATCAACCGAGGCATACGTATAATAATGATCCATCTTCTGCGGCCAATGAATAGAACCGTCCTGCTTACTGACTAATCCGGCCAGCCCTATTCCGATACCTTTTATATTACCTGCGTATCCTTTGGAACGCCTGAATATCTCGCGGATAATATCTAACAGGGATTCGGTAACATCTTTCACGGTAAACTTGGGCCGCGCGATCTGCGTCTTGGTTATAATATTGCCTTTGAGGTCCACCAGCAGTCCGACCATATTCATCAGGTTCAAACCGGTGCCGATAATATAGCCTCCCTGCGGGTTCAGGTCCAAGAGGACCGGGCGCCTGCCGCCTTCGGAAACGTCGAGCTCTTTTTCAAACACGAGTTTATGACGAATGAAATCGTCGATATAATTGGAGACGGTTACAACATTGATCCCGATCTCCTTGGAGATATCCGGCCTGCTTATAGGACCGTGCCTCCTCAGTATTTCCAGGATATCGATGTTGCGGCGTTCACGTTCGGAGAGATCTTCTTTTCTAAAATCCGCAGCCTGCATGACAAATCCTTTGTTGTAATGGAGCCCCCTCGGACTAAAGACCGGGGATTTTGCGAAGGGAATTAAATTAACACGGATTCCCGCATTATTAGTTACTATTTATACTATCAATAATATCACAAGTCAAGTGTTTTTACTATGAAAAAGTATCATGAAAAAGTACCTTCTAAAAGAAAAATGCTCTTCCCTCCCCTTTTAGTTGACTATTACTAAAATATTGCTATAATTGTCATCGGTAATACAATACTACAATCTATGACGTGTGATTAATCCGCTCAAAAAGCCTCAGATGCAAGGCGCGCGCCAAGCGACGGCGGAGCACCAAAACCTATAAAGATGGTTTGGTACGCGCTTCTGCGCAGGCGTATGATATCTATACGCCGCACAACGGAGCGCGGCGCAGCAGCACCCGGCCTTATTGGAAAGACCGGCGTGCGCTTTCTGCGCAACGCAGCAGATGAGGCTTTTTCAACAGATTAAATTTGCCGGCGTAGCTCAGTTGGTAGAGCAACGGTTTCGTAAATCGTGGGTCGTGGGTTCGATTCCCTCCGCCGGCTTTTTTTATTTTCCTAAGAACAACCACGGTACATAGTTAACGGCCGCACTACGGACTGTGGGCTGTAAACTGTTATCGGTGAACTAACATGGCCAGATTCAGAAAGATCCTCCGGAACCGTAATTTTTCCCTTCTGTGGATAGGGCAGATCATCTCCCAAGTTGGAGACAGATTAAGCCAGATGGCACTCATCGGATTGGTGTACCAGCGGGCGCCCGGATCATCCATGCAAATAGCCAAAATCCTTTCCTTCACCATCATCCCGGTATTCCTCATCGGGCCGGTGGCCGGCGTGTATGTCGACCGCTGGGACAGGCGCCGTACCATGTACATATGCGATCTCCTCAGGGCGGGATTGATCCTGTGCATACCGTTGTTCCTGTTTTACCGGCAAAGCTTCCTTCCTATATATATCATCATCTTTCTTACCTTCTGTATCGGCAGGTTTTTCGTCCCCGCGAAACTCTCCATCATCCCGGAACTGGTAGAGCCAAAAGATCTGCTCCTGGCAAACTCGCTGGTAAACACCACCGGAATGATCGCCGCAATCGTAGGATTCGGGATAAGCGGTCTACTGGTACAATGGCTGGGCGCGCAAAAAGGGTTTTATTTCGACGCTTTGAGCTTCCTTATTTCCGGCATCTTTATTTTCCTGATCTCCATACGGGCCGTCCGCACGGGAGGACACCGCAGGGAAAGAGGAAGAGAACTGGTAGAACTGATCAGAAAATCACTCTGGGACGAAATTAAAGAAGGGTTTGTCTATTTCGCTAAGAACAAAAACCTGCGTTTCACGTCAATCATTACTTTCATCTTATGGTCGGCGCTGGGCGCGGTATATGTGGTATCTATCGTTTTTATACAACAAACGCTCAAAACGGTGACCGGGGAACTAGGCCTGTTGATCATG
The DNA here is from genome assembly GCA_041653035.1 of Candidatus Omnitrophota bacterium. GTDB lineage: Bacteria > Omnitrophota > Gorgyraeia > Gygaellales > Profunditerraquicolaceae > JAQTZX01. The sequence continues at coordinate 52,488 of JBAZGE010000002.1, read as the reverse complement.
TTCCTGGGAACGGGCTTACTGGGAGGGGCTTTAATATACGGCAGGTTCGGGCAGCGAATATCTCCCTATAAAATAATATTTGTGACTTTGATACTGAGTGGTATAATGCTTATTGTTTTCGCGTCAGTTTTAAACACACACCCCTATTTCACAACTGCGGCACTGCTTTCTTTCGTTCTTGGACTGACAATTTCTCCTATTATGATCGCTTCCAACACGATCATACACCATGTCAGCGAGAACAATATGCTGGGCAAGGTCTTTAGCGCCTTCGAAATCATCATGCACCTCGGTTTTTTACTATGCATGTTCGTAAGCAGCCGCCTGGCGGAAGTGTACTCTCCCCAAATCATTCTTACGTCTGTGGGATGGATTATTATAGGAGTCGGGGGCGTAAATCTTTTTCTGCATCACAAAATAACATGGTAAAACTCGCAGAACTCAAATCAAGAACCGAACACGAAACCATAGAAGCGGCGCGCCTGCCGGATAAAGCCTATATCCCCCTCAGCCAGCATATCGGCAAGATCTGCAACAAGGTAGAAGTAAATATAGGAGATACTGTATTGCGCGGCCAGCGGCTGGCGGCTTCCGACGGCAATGTCTTTGCACCCGTTCACGCCTCGATCTCAGGCAAGGTGGCAGGCATCCAGAACTGGTTCCACCCGCTTATGGGAAAATCCCGGGCTATCGTCATCGAGAATGACGGCAAAGATACGCCGGTGCCGATGTCTGCGCGGACGCAGGCCGAAATAAACGCTCTGACGCCGGACCAAATACGCGCCATTATCTTTGAAGCCGGTATCGTCGGCATGGGAGGAGCGTCGTTCCCAACCCACATCAAGCTTAATCCGCCCAAACCGGTAGATATCCTTATCATTAACGGTTGTGAATGCGAGCCGTACCTGACCGGGGATTACCGGTTGATGGTAGAACGGACAGAAGAAATATGCCTGGGAATCAAAATAGTTGCTCAATGCCTGAAAGTAAAAGAAATATATATAGCTATAGAAAACAATAAACCTGAAGCAATAAAACAGTTTTCAGTTAACAGTGGCCAGTTCACCGTAAAATCTTTAAAATCCGAGTATCCGCAGGGAGGAGAGAAACAGCTCATTAAGAACGTCCTGAACAAAGAGATCCCCCGGGGAAAACTCCCCTTCGATATAGGCGTGGTGGTACAGAATGTGGCTACGGTTTTCGCCGTCTTCGAAGCGGTATACAAGAAGAAACCGCTCTATGAACGGGTGGTGACGGTAACCGGCAGCTGCCTGTCCAACCCTCAGAATCTTTTAGTGCGCATAGGCACTCCCATAAAGGAACTGGTGGGGTTTTGCGGGCCGTTAAAATGCCCGCCTGTGAAAATAATTTTCGGGGGCCCGATGATGGGGGTCTCCAAATCTTCGGACATGGTCCCGGTGATAAAATCCACCACCGGAATAGTCCTGTTCAGCAAAGAAGAGGCGGAGATCCGGGAAGAAGAATACTGCATCCGCTGCGGGGCCTGTGTAAAAGAGTGTCCCAGCGGGCTTATGCCCTGCCTCATCAATATGGCAAGTGAAAAAAGCAACTGGGCGCAGGCCAAAGCCTACGGATGCATAGATTGCATCGAATGCGGCATCTGCTCGTATGTCTGCCCGGCAAACCGCAGGCTCGTACAGTCGATACGCAGGGCTAAAATGGAGGCGATAAAATCATGAAGGAACTTATCAGATACGGATCCACACTCGCATTCATCTGCCTGATAGCCGCCGGCCTTTTAGCAGGGATGAATATGCTCACCCAGGACCGTATCCAAGCCCAGGCGCAGAGCGAGGAGATGAACAGCCTGAAAGAAGTCCTGCCGGGGGCGGACATATTTGAACCGGTCAAGGAGAATGATGCGGTTGTCTACTATACAGGGGGAAATGCCCGCCGGGAAACCGCAGGATATGTTTTCAGGGCCAGCGGCAAGGGATATGCAAGCGTTATCGAGACCGTGGCAGGGATCACGCCGGAGGGGACGATTACCGGGATAAAAGTGCTCAACCAGAACGAAACCCCGGGGCTGGGCGCGCGCATCTGCGAAGTGAAAGACGACAAAACTATCGGCGATGTGCTCAAGGGGGCAAAGCAGGGCTCCGAACAGAAACCGTGGTTCCAGCAGCAGTTCAGCGGAAAGAAAGCCGCGGAGTTGGACCAGGTACAGGCGATCACCGGCGCGACCATATCTTCCCGCGCGGTCATCGAATCGGTCAAAAAACGGGCGATCGAGATATTAAACCTGGTAAACAAAAATAATTAGTTCATGGATAACAAATTCATAGTCACGTCATCTCCCCACCTGCATAAGAAAGAATCCGTGCGCCGGATAATGTGGGCGGTAAACATAAGCCTGCTTCCGACGGTTGTTGCCGGGGTGCTTATTTTCGGCGCCCGCGCGGCATGGGTCATGGCCTTATGCATTCTCTCAACGGTTGCCGGCGAAGCCATACTGCAGAAAATGACACACCGGAAGGTCTCAGTTTCAGACGGAAGCGCTTTTTTGACCGGGCTGCTTCTCGCTTTCAATCTACCGCCTCAGGTGCCTTTCTGGATACCCATTGCCGGATCTTTTTTCGCCATTGCCATAGGCAAACAGGTATTCGGCGGATTAGGTCAAAATATTTTCAACCCCGCGCTGACAGGAAGAGCGTTCCTCGTGGCATCGTGGCCGAAATACGTGACCACGTTCACCGCTCCATTTACCGGTGACGCAGTCACCTGCGCTACGCCGCTGACTTTGCTGAAAGAAGGCAAAGTACTGGACAATCTTTCGTATATGGATCTTTTCCTGGGAAAAAAAGGCGGCTGTATCGGCGAAGTCTGTATCCTGGCTTTGCTTATCGGGGCGGCCTATCTCCTGTATAAAAAATACATTACCTGGCATATCCCGTTGACCTTTATCGCGGCCAATGCCGTGGTGATCTGGATATTCGGGGAAAAAGCGTTATTCAGCGGGAACTGGTTACTGCATATCCTCAGCGGCGGCCTTATCCTGGGGGCTTTTTTTATGGCCACGGATTACGTAACCAGCCCCCTGACCCGGAAAGGACAGGTTATTTTCGGCGCGGGATGCGGTTTGTTGACGGCGGTCCTGCGTATCTGGGGCGGTTCGGCGGAGGGAGTTTCCTACGCCATACTGATGATGAACGCGGCCGCTCCGGTGATCGACCGGTTCACGGGTAACAGGGTGTATGGGAGTTAGTTCGCGTGTTCGCGCGTTCTTAAGTTCGCAAGAACACGAGAACACACAAACACACAAACACACAAACACGCGAACACACGAACAAACATGACTGACAGAAAAAATAATCAGGCGGTTACGGAACTTATCAAGGGCGTCATACGTGAGAACCCTATCTTTGTGCTCGCGCTGGGGCTTTGCCCTGCGCTGGCGGTTTCCGTGTCCATGACCAACGGGTTAGGCATGGGCATAACCGCCACTTTTGTATTGCTGGGTTCCAATATTATTATTTCCCTGATCAAAAAATTCATCCCGGCGGAGATACGCATCCCCTGTTATATCGTGGTCATTGCCACGTTTGTCACCATCGCGGAAATGACCTTAAAAGCCTACAGCCCGGGATTAAACCGCGCGCTGGGTATATACGTACCTCTCATTGTGGTCAACTGTATGGTGCTGGGCAGGGCTGAAGCATTCGCTTCCAAAAACTCGGTATTCTCTTCCATCCTGGACGGTATCGGCATGGGGATCGGCTTCACGCTGGCACTGCTGCTTATTTGCGGGATACGCGAAATTTTGGGATTCGGAAGGTTTTTCAATTTCCTGGTCATACGCGGATTCGAACCGATCCTAATGATCGGCCTGCCCGCAGGGGCTTTGCTGGTAATAGGTCTCTTGCTGGGATTTTTTAACCTGTTAAAGAATCATAATAAATAATGGACGCAGGACAATTCCTCTCGATCTTTATTTCCGCGGTTTTTATCTATAATGTCATCCTTTCGCGGTTCCTCGGGCTCTGCTCATTCATTGCCATCTCAAAAGAGACAAAACCCGCGCTTTCCATGGGGCTGGCGGTAATGTTCGTCACCACCATGTCTTCCATAATCACCTGGGTTATTTACCGGTACCTGCTCATTCCGTTCGGGTTGACCTATCTGCGCACGATATCGTTTATCCTGGTCATCGCCGCGTTCGTCCAGCTGGTGGAAATGTTCATCCGTAAATTCGCCCCTCCGCTGTATAAATTCTTCGGGATCTACCTACCCTTGATCACCGTCAACTGCGCAGTACTGGGGGTGGCGGTGCTGAATTCGGATATGTTCTTCGTGAACAATAAAGCGGTGGCCGGGAGTTTCAGCTATTCCGTATTTCAAGGGATCTGCGTCGGGATAGGGTATACCCTGGCCATGTTCCTGATGTCGGGGATCCGGGAACGACTTGAACTATGCAATGTCCCCAAAAGCATGAAGGATTTCCCCCTGGGATTCGTGATCGCCTCCCTTATGGGACTGGCATTCATGGGGTTTAACGGGTTCAAATTTTAAGATTATGACCATACTTCTACCTATACTTACACTGGCCGGCCTGGGGCTTATTTTCGGCATAGGGTTGGCTATCGCGTCCAAGAAACTGGCCGTACAGTCCGACCCGCGGATGGAACAAATCCTGGCTTTGCTTCCGGGCGTGAATTGCGGGGCTTGCGGGAAACCGGGGTGTTCAGGATTCGCGGAAGAACTGCTGGCCGGAAAAACGAACATCGCCTCCTGTAAATCCGCGGATCTCGCGGCCCAAGAGAAGATAACCGGGATCCTGGGCAAAAAGGTCGAGCAAAAAGAGAAATTATCGGCAATGCTTTTGTGCAACGGGGGAGCGAAAGTAAAAAACAGATTCCTCTATTACGGACTGGAAGACTGCATTTCCGCCAACCTCGTCCTGGGCGGACAAAAAGAATGTATTTTCGGGTGTCTGGGGTACGGCAGTTGTGTCAAAGCCTGCCCATTCGGGGCTCTCACCATGTCCAAACCCGATCACCTGCCGATGGTCAATCAGGAGAAATGCCGCGCCTGCAATAAATGCGTGGAGGTATGCCCGAAAAAATTATTCGTCCTGCGCCCTCCTGCCGCCAAGGTATACGTAGCCTGCAGTTCGCACGACACCGGCAAAGACACCAAGAACTTCTGCCCGGCAGGATGCATTGCCTGCAAATCATGCGAACGGGCCTGTAAATTCGACGCCATACATATTATCGATAATCTGGCGGTCATCGACTACAAAAAATGCACTTCCTGCTACAGCTGTGTCAAGGTTTGCCCGGTCAAAATTATCAAAACGCGCTCGCCAATACGATGAAAATCAAAAAAAACAAAAAGATCGCGGTTCTCGCTTCAGGAAGAGGAAGTAATTTTGCCGCGCTGGCCAAAGCGGTTAAAAAGGGGATGCTCAAAGCCGACCTTGCCCTGCTGATATGCGATAACCCTCAGGCGGCGGTACTGGACAAAGCCGGACGCGCGGGAGTGAAAAGCGTGCTCGTGGAACGGAAAAAATTCCCTTCCCAAGAGGCTTTTGAACGCGAGATCATCGCGCTCATCAGGAAAGAAAAAACGGATGTGGTCGTTCTGGCGGGATTCATGCGCCTGCTTTCCCCCGCATTCGTGCGTGAATTCAAAAACCGCATACTCAACATCCACCCCGCTCTCCTGCCTTCTTTTAAAGGAGAACACGGGATACAGGATGCCTTAAACTATGGGGTAAAAACTACCGGGGTTACCGTACATTTTGTGGATGAAGAAATGGACCACGGGCCCATCATACTCCAGCAGACGGTACCGATACGGGAGGATGATACCGCAGAAACGCTCGAAAAGCGGGTCCACGAAGTTGAACACCGTCTCTACCCGCAAGCGGTAAAACTCTTTGTTGAAGAAAAACTGAAAGTTGCCGGAAGGAAAGTACGGATCATTTAAGAAGCTCGCGTAACTCCACCCTGCTCACCAAAAACTCTTCTTTCGTCTTTAAATTCTCGATTTTTACGGCAAACAGGTTCTTAAGTTCATACGCGCTTACCACGTAGGCGATGGTTTTTTTGACATCTTTCAAGACATCTACCGCCGATGATTGGCCGGCCTTGAGCCTGATATTATACGAGACTTTAAGGATGTCTCCGTTGAAACGCGAGAGTATTTTCTCAACCTTGAATTTATCTTTGGTCTGCGGCTCGTTAGTAAAATGCTGTTGGACGCGCTGAGATATCTGTTCGCAGACAAAAAACTCAAGGGAAAGTTCTTTTTTATTTATATGGCTGCCCTCGGTATCCCCCAGCGCCCGGTGGTTATTATCCAGTTGGATAACGTTGCGGCGCAAGAATTCATCCCGGGAAATAAATTGATTCTGCAGTTTCAGAATATCCGCGATGCAGGTAATAAAGGTGTAATCCAACCCGTATTCCTGCGTGTCCGAGGCCACGATAACCATAAATTGCGGGCGGGGATTCATGCTCAACATAACCCGGCTTGAGGCTATCATGACTTTGTTCACTTTCTCCAACTGGGTTTTATCTATCAACAGGTCTTTGCCGAATATGCGCGGCAGAGGCATATAAATCCATACCGTCTCTCCTCCCAGCCACGACTTCACGTCGATAGTGTATTCTTTACGGCAGAGCTCGATTATCGACTCCGCGGCGTGTTCTTTGATAAAGGTCGGCTTGACATTTACGCAGCCGGCAAGAAGCAAACAGGAGAGAAACGCTATCAGGACTGGACTGGCCGTGTTTTTCCGCATTCTTTAAAGATCGCCTCGATTTCGTCGAAATTAAGTTCTTCCTTGACAACCAGCTCCGTGGCCAACCGGTCAAGCAGGGGTTTTTCCGATTCCAAAAGCCTGGTGACATCTTTGAGACACGTCTGCATGATATCCTGCACATCCTCATCGAGCCGCCGTTTCACTTCTTCGGATATAAGAATGCCGCGGCTGGACCTCAAATACGAAACAAGCTCTTCGTAATTCCCGATAATGCCGGACTTGCCCATGCCCCAACGCCAGACCATGCTGTGGGCTATATAGAGGGACTCGGCAAAATCCGTGTCCACTCCCACGGTAGTCATCCCGAATTGAAACTTCTCCGCCACGTACGACCCCAGATACGTTTTGATAGTGCCTAACAATTGTTTCTGGTCGCGAATGAAGATTTCCTCCGTTTCCGGGGTCCAGGTAACGCCCCCGGTGTGGCCGCGCGGGGTTATGGTGATCTTAAACACATCCTGCGTGGGGATCAAAAGGTAGGTAACGATCGCATGACCTGCTTCATGATAAGCGGTTTGCAGCCTCTCTTCCTTACGAAGCTTTATCCTGCGTTTGATACCCAGGGCAATTCTTTCACGCGCCTCGTCTATGTCCTGCATGGTAACCAGCACTCTCTTATTCCGTACGGCGATAAGCGCGGCTTCCCGGACCAGGTTGGAGACATCCGCCGGGCTGCTGCCGACGGTGATACGCGCCAGCCGGTCTATCTTGACATCCTGCTCGTCATATTTTATCTTTTTCAGGTAATACTCCAATAACTTCTGCCGGTCTTCGAGATTGGGTTTGTCCACGTAGATCTTGCGGTCAAACCGTCCGGGCCTTAAAAGCGCGCGGTCAAGGAACGACATGGGGGCATTGGTGGCGCCGATAATGATGATGTTCGTATCCTTCTCTTTCAAACCGTCCATTTCCACCAACAACTGGTTCACGGTGGTGTTGTGTTCGGTCTGCCCGCCAAAGCCGGAATCCACACTGCGGGAAGCTCCTACTGCGTCTATTTCATCTATAAAGATTATACAGCCGCCTTCCAGTTCCGCGAGCATACGCGCCTTAGTGAACAAACTGCGCACGCGCCCCGCTCCCACGCCCACAAACATCTCCACGAACTCCGAACCGGACATGGAAATAAACGGAAGCCCGGCTTCGGTGGCGATAGCCTTGGCAAGATACGTCTTGCCGCAGCCCGGCGGCCCCAGCATGAGCAGTCCGCGCAGGATCTTGCCGCCGATACGCTGGAGCTCGGCGCGGTCCTTGATGAGTTTAACGATCTCCAAGGCCTCCTGTTTGGCTTCATCCATGCCGATAACGTCATTCCAGGTAATGCCCAGGGCCTTGCCTCCCACCGCCTTTTTAACCACCTGAGAAAATCCGCCGCCTTTTTTATAAAGCATCCAATACCAAAGCGTGGTATAAATAAGCGCGAAAATGAACCCCATGACGATCTGCATATATATCTGCAGAGGGAAAACCGCCATCTGGGACTGACGCAAATACGACTCAGCTTCATTCCAGGCCTTAAGGCCGCTGACAACAAGGAAAACAAGAGAAATAGCAAGCGCCAGAAGCCCGGTAATAACCAGGAAACGGATCCAGTAAAGTTTAAACCCTATTTTCAGGTAATATTTCATTCTTCGGATATTCATAGAAACCCCTTTCTGTTGTGAAATTAAAGATATCATATAAGTCTTTCCAAGTCAATGGATTTGTTAGTTGAGTTTAGTGGAGTTTCCCCTTGACGCCCACCATAAATACTGCTACAATTGTTAATTCGTAAGGGACATACCCACTCAATAGAACAAACGAATCGAGGAGGATACGAAGTCATGGCAAAGATCAAGACAGTCATCGGGCGGCAAGTCATTGATTCCCGCGGCAATCCCACGGTAGAAGCCGATGTCATCCTGTCCAACGGCATCATAGGCAGGGCAGCGGTGCCTTCAGGCGCGTCCACGGGAGAAAACGAAGCGCTTGAGCTCAGGGATGGCGACAAAACACGCTATCTCGGCAAAGGAGTATCAAAGGCGGTAACCAACGTCAATACCGTTATTGCCTCCAAAATAAAAGGAATGGACCCGGATTTCGGAAAAATCGACGCCCTGCTTATCAAAATGGACGGCACCGATAACAAATCCGTGCTGGGAGCAAACGCTATTCTCGGAGTATCAATGGCCGCGGCGAAAGCGGCGGCGATCTCAAAAAAACTACCTCTCTATAAATTCCTCGGGGGAGAAAAAGCGCGTATCCTGCCGGTGCCGATGATGAACATATTGAACGGCGGCATGCACGCGGATAACAACCTTGATATACAGGAATTCATGATCATGCCGCACGGCGCGCCGACCTTCAGCGAAGCCCTGCGCATGGCTATCGAGGTCTTTCACAACCTCAAATCCATATTAAAATCGAAAGGGCTGGCTACCTCAGTCGGAGATGAGGGAGGATTCGCGCCGAACCTGAAAGCAAACCAGGAAGCCCTGGACCTGATCATTGAAGCGATCGAAAAAGCCGGGTATAAACCGGGGGGGAACGTTTCGCTGGCCCTGGACTGCGCGGCCAGTTCATTCTATAAGGACGGCGCGTATTCATTCGACGGCACCCGGAAAAATTCCGCGGACATGATCGCGATATACGAACGATGGCTCAGCCAATACCCCATCATTTCAATCGAAGACGGGCTTGCCGAGCACGACCATACCGGCTGGCAGGAGATGACCAAACAACTGGGAGTGAAACTACAACTGGTGGGCGACGACATTTTCGTCACCAATCCCTCCATCTTCAAAAAAGGGATTGCGGACGGCATTGCCAACGCTATCCTGATTAAGGTAAACCAGATCGGCTCCCTTTCCGAAACGCTCAAGACCATCAATATCGCGCAGAAAAACAAATACAAGGCTGTAATCTCGCACCGCTCGGGAGAGACAGAAGACACCACTATCGCGCACCTGGCAGTGGCCTGCGGCTGCGGACAGATAAAAACCGGATCCTTATCCCGCACGGACCGAGTCTGCAAATATAACGAGATCCTCAGGATCGAGGAAGAACTGGGAACCAAAGCTATATACGCGGGAACAAAGTTTGACTCGAAAAGATAACGTATGGTCTCTCTGACAAAGGGCATAATTAAAAAAGCCGCTTGGATTTTAGGAGGGGGAATTATATTGATTTTTCTATTCCTGCCCGGGTATTCCAAAATCCAGGAACTCCGGGACCGGAACCGCGACCTGGAGCAGAAAACCAAAAAGCTGAAGATCGAAAACGCGCTTTTGGAACAAGAACTCAAACGCGTTGAAAACGACGCCCTCTACCAGGAACGAATCCTGCGCGACAAGATGGGAGTGGTGCGCAAGAACGAACTGCCGGTTAAGGTCATACCGGAAGAAAAAAAGAATGAAAATAAACAGAACAATTATTAAATTCCGGTATACAAACCCGGCTTCTGTGTTATAATATATTCCGTTCTTTTATTGGAAACACGTTCAATCGAATAGAAAGAATCGCGGGGTGGAGCAGCTTGGTAGCTCGTCAGGCTCATAACCTGAAGGCCACAGGTTCAAATCCTGTCCCCGCAATTTTTAAAAAAAAGGGGACGTTTCTATTTTTCGAAATTTAAAAATAGAAACGTCCCCTTTTTTTGCCTGCGGGGATCCGAAATTCATTTTGCTTGACATCGACGTGGAAAAGCCCTATAATCACTTCCCATGGGGAACGGAGAAAAAAAAGCAGGGCCGCGGATACACACAGAAAATAAACCGCGGCTTTTTCATTGGGCGCGCCGTTTCTTCCTGAACCTTATTCCCAAAAAACGCGGCGACGAACGCATATTCGAGCGAGTCCCGGCAAAACTCACCATCCGCTACCGAAACCTCCAGTCTAAAGAATGGGGGCTGCTGCAAACCCGCGATATCAGCGCGAAAGGGATCGGCCTTGTATCGAAAGACCGCATCCCCCACAACACTCCCCTGGAACTATGGCTGCCTGTTCCCGGCCGGGGAGAATCGGTATATTCCCAGGGAAAAATAGTCTGGTCGAAAACGATATGGTTCTCTGAATATCACGCGGGAATAAAACTAAACAGGCCTGATTTGGTGGGATTGCTGCCTATCCTCAGGCAGCGGCTTTTGTATTCCTCATAATCTCTTATTTCTCTATATCCAACAGATAAATACTGCGGTCGAGCACACCCTGCGGAGAGACCACTACAAGATTTATTTCTTTTGTCCCGCTGTAGTCATACGACGTATCCAGCACGCTCTCTTCAAACGAAGATTTTTTCGTACCGATATTTCCCGACCAAAGATACTGTACATCAGACTGCATGGACCCGGTATCCGACAGAGCGTAGTTTGAGAATACCTTCACGGGTTCTTTATTTTTCCCGCGCACGACCGGCGAATTCAGATCAACCCGCGACATATCATATCGCTCATTCTCGGGCTTCAGGGAAACATCCAAAAACATCTTCAAACCATATTCGATCTGATTCCCTTCTCCGATCTCCTTAAGTCTCTCATGGGACAGCTCAACCGTATCCCGGAAACCGTTTTTCGCTTTTTCCAGAAGCTGGGTATAATATTCCTTCGCCTTAGTCAGCTCTTTATCCCATTGTGCGAGGAGGCCTAACTGGTAAAAGCTGGAAATAGACCAGGGAGTCGTCTTCAAAGATTCCTCTCCGCATTCTTTCAAAGAGATGGAATCTTTTTTCTGCACCACCTGCTCGAAACACAGCTTTCCTTTATCGATATCCCTTAAAATATAAATATATATGATGCCTAATTTAAAAAGCGCTTCGTCATAATGACCGCTACAGGGATATTTTTTTATGAAATCCTGGTACACATCCTTTGCCCGCAGATATTCTTTCGCTTTGACGAGCGCAAAAGCACGCTGGAGCAGCATAGATTCGGTAAAGACCGCGTTACCGCCGACCTCCTCGATCTTGTCGTAAACCTTAACGGCATACGGTATGGAATCTTTCCGGATAAGAAACAGCCCGGCGATATCGTTCAGATCGGCAATCACTTGTTCCAATGGATATTCCTTCACGATATTATCGATATACGCGGTATACAATACCTGCGCGAATTCAAAGTTGCCATCCCCATAAACCCGACGGGCAAATTTCCTCACTTCTTCCGCGCCCCCCGAGGTCCGTGCCAATTTCTCCGCATAAAGACGGTAAACCTCCTCTGCCTTTGCCGTCTCCCCGTATGATAATATGACATCTCCGGCATGTTTAAGCGGAGCCATATCCTGCGAATTTTGTGCGTATTCCTGGATAGTTTTCAGAAGCTCCTGAAACTCCTGCTGATGCGAAACACCCTGCTGTTCCCGGTGAAAACGCCACAGCAGAACCCTGCCATATATATTCAGCGGATCCTTCGGCTGAACACTCTCAACGGCCTGCCGGGCATTATTCTCTATATCGGTTTTATACTCATTGCCCTGGTCGAAATATTCATCCCATTTTTGTTCTTTCTCCAAATATGCCAACTGCTCATACCGGGCTAAAGCCGTATAATAATTGACATAAAGCGCTTGCTTTTTATCCCCCTGGGAAAAACTTTTTATAAGCCGGATGAATTCATCATACCGGTTATCCGGGAAATATTCATCCTTCAGTTTTTCAAAAGCCGCTATCCGGTCGGCGGGAGTCCTGGCCTCTTCTATCGTTTTGCAAACGCCTGCCGCGGCGGGATTATCCCGGGCGCAAAGAAACGGACTGCCGAAGGGCAGCGCGGTTAAAAAAATAATCACTATGAGATAAATCCGTTTTTTTATCATTCTTTAATTCACACTCTTTTTTTTCTTTCCGTTAGCGCTGTTTTTTTTGAGGTACGCGGCGGGATTTTTCCAGAATTCTCTTAACACATAGTATGCCTTACGGGGCACCCGTTTATCCAACCCTGCCTCTTTTATTTCGGGATTAACGGCAACGATCCCAAACCACTCTTCATTCATATTCTTATTTCCTTTTGCCTTAATATCGAAATAATAACTCCCGTTCGACCAATTGGATTCGGTATCATGAGTTTTCCAGCTCTCATAATCATAGCTATTATGTTTCCACCATTCGTCGGTCCATTCAAAAATGGTTCCCCCGATACAATTACCTTCTCCTTTAGGATTACCTGCGAGATTTTCGTAAACCTGCCGCCATTGCGATTCCAGGAAAAAAGCCTGCATATTCTGGTCTTCTTTTAACAGCTCGGCATCATAACTATCCGCCCCGAATTCGGAGATCAACAAGGGCTTATCAAACGTCGCTTTCAGAGATCTGAACAGATTGCCGAATGTTTTGCCGCGATAAATAACGCAGGCAACCAGATCCACATCCGGGCAAAACCGGTTCGCCACATCAAGACCAATGAGTTCCCCATTTCCCAGCGCGACCGGATGGTTCGGATCTATCTTATGAATCTCTTGTGCCAGGTCATTTATAAAAGAATAATAAATTTGAGACCGCAGGATTCTCTGTTTCTGAGGATCCGGCTCGGCATCTATTTCTTCCGTTGACCAGGCATTCACGGTCCCCAGGCAGGAATAATTATTCTCGTTACCCAGTATCCACATCAGGATCCCGGGTTCGTCCTTATAGGTTTTTACCATTCCCAGGACTTCATTCTTCACTCTCTCCTGAAAATCCTTATCCCCGTAAAAAGGACAGGGGTATTCCCAAAACCCCAGCCAGTTCCCCATAACCATGCGTATTCCGTAGAGATTAAATAGATCTTCGATAACTTTTTTCACCTGTTCGGGATTTTCACCGGACTGATAAATGCGCACCGTATTGATGCCCATTGCCTTCATCAGTTCCCCGTCCACCAGCCAGGGCTTATAGGGATTTGACCACCAATCGTAGTCGTGCCCCCCCCCGACCGAAACAGGATTATAACAGACACCTTTGACGATATAAGGTTTATTCCCCACGATCAACCGATACCGGCTGTTCTTCAATTTCTGGATGTACACCGCAGGCTTGAACCGGAAGGACACTCCCCAAAAAACAAAAAGCACCGCGATGCCGGCGGCGAGGACGCCGGTTATGAACCGGCGTCCTCGGCTATGCCGGGATCGCGGTGCTCTTTCGCGTTTACCCGTTCCTATACCGTTATTCGTACTTGATCTCATCAAGATAAAAAACCGCTCCTTCAGGATTAACATCAATATTGGTCGCCCAAGCAAATCCCCCAATGATCTTGGAAATATCTTTGCCTTTTAGATCGATCGTATACTGAGTCCATTCCTTATTCAGGATAACCGGGCCTATAGCCGCGGTATCCGAATCGGAATATTCTCCCATCAGTCCGCCGATTTTGAATTCCTCTATTCTCTCGCCGCCTTTCGCGCCGCGCGCCCAGAAGGTAAGCTTGTCCGCCGCAGAAAGGTCAAACCCTTTATCGATAGTCGCCCAGTTATTCGGCGGATCCTGCCAATACATTCCCGCCCAACGCGCTCCCTGAGTGGCTTTCCCGTTATAGATAATCTTTACGCAGGTATCTCCCAAATAAGGATCTTCCTTGGAAGACTGTTCCAGCTTCAGATCGCCGTAATCCCCCATCCATCCCGAAGGAAAATAGTGATTGTTGGCGGAAGAACTATCGGCATACACGTAAAACGGCATGACCTCTTTTTTCGGGCCCTCCGGCTTCATATTTTGATCGTATGTGAATTTGACATCATCAAGATAGAATGTGCACCCTTGAGAATTCAAATCAGAGGTAGTCACCCAGCAAAACGCGCCGTTCACATACGTCATATCTTTACCCGCCAGGTTGATCTCATATTGCTTCCAGGTATCCGTCAATTCAACAGGCCCCATTTCAACGCTCAGAGAATCCGGATACACCCCTTTGATCCCGCCAACGGAAAATTTCTTGATAAGCTCGCCGCCCTTTTCTCCGCGAGCCCAAAAAGTCAATTTGTTCATTCCGGTAAGGTCAAACCCGCCCTTCTTACTTCCCCAGTTATTCGCGGGATTCTGCCAATAACATCCTGCCCACCCCTGATTCTGCGATTTTTTCGCCGAATAGACAAACTGGATACAAGTAGTGCCCGAATGCGGATTGTTCGCGTACTGGTCGTTCAACTTAAGATCCCCGAAATCACCGATCCATCCCGAAGGGAAATAGTGACTGCCGCGCGCGTTCTTATCGGTATACACAAAAAACTCTTTGACCTGGTCCGCCGGAACATTCGAGGCATCAGGAGCCGAAACAACGGCCTTTGCCGCTTCGCCGCCTTCCGCCGATACCGCCTCTTTATCCTCGGCCGCCGCACACCCCACGCACGCAAACATAAGCATGGTTATGAAAAACAGTTTTTTCATTTTAAATACCTCCTTGTTGACTTCCTCCGTTTAAGTTTAGAAAATATTTAAAGAGACCGCGAATTCCAACCTCTTTAAAAAAATTTTATACCCGCGCTTCCCGCCTCCTTTCTGTCTCATTTCTGCTACCATAGTAATGCTAACCTTTATTTATACTTACTCCACATATCTTTATACGAAAAATAAACCTTGCGTAAATGCCTCAGGTACGGGCTCATTTTTCCTTTCCCCTGGCCGCAGAGACCCAGCCATTCTTCATGCATATATCCGTCCGGAAACGGCCCGGTGAAATACCCCTTACGGTCATGGATCCAAGGCTCATATGCTTTCCACCATTCATCCAGCCATTCAAAGATCACGCCGCCGATGGAATTTCCCGCGCCCCCGGATTCCGCCATGTTCAATTCGATATCTTCCCAGCAGCCGCGGTGATACTCAACCTGCATGTCTTCCGCTTCTTCCAGAGAGCTCCCTTCCGCATACGCAGGACAGCCATATTCAGTGATGAATACCGGCTTATCAGCCAAGTCCTTTATTTGCCTCCACAAAAAACCAAACCCGTACCCGCCCCGGTACGCGTTCGTCCCGAATATATCTATATCCGGGGCATTTTTTGAGAAACGATCCAGGAATAAAACATCGCCGCTGCAGATCGCCACCGGATGGTTAGGGTCTATCGTTTTGATCTGCCGGGCGGCCTCATTCGCGAACCGGAAGAAAACTTCAGGCTCTTTATCGGCATTACACCCTACCCCGTACACATTCTCATTCCCCAGCAGCCAAAATAAAATATAAGGTTCATCTTTAAACTCCCGAACCATCTCAGTCACGGATTGCAGCATATTCTTCTTATGTTCTTCATTGTTATAATCGGTCCCGGGGTTCCACGGCGCTCCCGAACCGATAGTATACTTTCCCAGGAAATCGCCCATAATCACCATAATGCCGTAATTTTTGTAAAGATCCCGCAACAATTCCTTGTTCGGCGTGCTGGGCATATGGTACATCCTCAAAGTATTGACCCCCATTTCTTTCATAAGGGCGAAATCCCCCACCGAAGGTTCTTCCTTATCCTGCAGATTATTCCCGTTTTTGTCTACAAAAGCATCATAGGGCCCGTCAATTTTCCTGTTTCGGTTAAAATCTTCTTCCATCCAATTACCCAACGTACCCTCATCCGGAGACTGACCTATTTTTACCGGGGCGTAGGTCACCCCTTTGACCACATAGGGTTTTTTGTCCACCATCAACTGCCAGTCCCCGTTCTTCAACTGCACAAGATTAACCCTGCCGGTACCCACGGTTTTCTCAATGCCCGAGAGATCGCACACAACCTCAGCCGCCGATCCCGAATCTGTTTTAACGAAAATACCCGGTTTGGTGATCACGACATCGTTGGAGACATCATTATCAAAACCATTAATAACAGTGATATCCGCGCCTTCCAATTTGTATCCCAACTGAGGATTCCGGCGCAGCAAAAAATTGATCTTGGATATTGCCGCCTGTCCCACATACCACGGCGTATGCCAATATGTCCAGCCATAACTGCCCGGGAAATGTATGACAATCGCATAATAACACTTAATAGCGTGTTGTATAAGCCCCGCCTTTTCCAGAATCAACCCCGTGTAAAACAACCGCACACCAGGTGGTTCAGGAGCGTTCGCCCATTTCAGAAAAGCGGCCTGGTAATCATGAGAATTAACAAAATCCCAATGGCTGCCCTCGAGCCGTTTCTCCTTAATCGCCCTGATGAACACAGGGTCTTTTTTTACGGAAACCGTATTTGGATAAATACCTTCGCCGACGGCTTTGGCCAGGCCCTCCTGATCCTTGATACAATACGTATACTCACGGGTGCCGACGCCGGAGAATTCTCCGTACTTATTATAATCAACCGCTTCTTCGGTTCCGCCGTCAAAGAGCGTGATCGGAATCCGGGGAACGGAAATTTTGACTCCCGCTTCGTCTCCGAAGGTATCTCCATTCACGATCGTTTTAATCTTGATTATACTTTCCTGAGCGACCTCGGCGATCTTCCAGTAAACCCCCCGGGAAGGATCAAACGCGACCGCGAAACGATAATGATCACCGACGAATTGGAATTTCTTGACCGCATCTTCCCACTTCTGCTGGCGCATTAACGCCTCTGCCTGGATAAAATAAGAAAGCGCAACGCTGGTCAAAGGTTCAGTTACCGTAGAGGGATAACTTGTCAGCGCCGCGTGCTGCCGGTCGGCTTCCTGTTTATAGGTATCGATACAAGCCTGGGTAAAATCAAAGACCTTGTCAAACTGCCTCTTCCCCTGCATATCCCAGGCCTTTGCGATCAGCTCAGGTGCGGGTAATTTCTCCGCTCCGGAAGCGGCACCGGCCGTCAATACAAACAAAAACAACGGGAACAGGATACTGCGCGCTCTGCGCCTTTTCAAAAATAGGTTTTTCATCCAACCACAGCCCCTTGTGTCACCCCTTTAACGATATATTTCTGCATCAAGAGGTACACGATTATAATAGGAAGAGCGGTTATGGTTAACCCGGCCATCAAGAGAGGATAATTGGTGGCGAACTCTCCCCAGAATCTGTTTATGGCAACCTGAAGCGGCATCTTAGCCCGTGAATCAAATATGATCAACGCAAGGACATACTCATTCCATACGTTGAGAGTATTGAAAACAATAACCACCGCCAATACCGGTTTTGCCAGCGGCAAAGCGACATGCCACCAGATACCGAATTTAGAACATCCATCAATGCGCGCGGCATCCTCCAGTTCATGGGGCAGTTTATCAAAAAAAGTCTTTAAGAGGAATATACTCGTGGATAAACCCACGTTTATCATACACAAGATATACCCCACCTCGGTATTGCGCAGGTGCAGTTTATTGAGCAGAACGTACAAAGCCACAAAACTCCCCGGGAGGGGAATCATCATAGCGGCTATAAATATATAAAAAATGAAATTTTTCCCGGGAAAGGACAGGCGGGAAAACGCGTATGCCGCCAGAGAAGAAACAAGCACTATTCCTGTGACCACCGATATAGTATAAAAAATACTGTTTAAAAAATACCTCCCGAAACCGCCTTCCTGCCAGGCGCGCGGATAATTTTCCCAATGGAATTCTTTGGGAATGAGGGAAATATCCTTAAAAATAGTATCCTGCGTCTTAAGGCTGGAAGCCACCATCCATAATAACGGATACAGGCAGGTAATGACCACCGAAATTAAAAACGCGTGAATAAGCGCGTTAATCCCAATCTTCTTAGCTTGATAATAAACCTGAGTTTTCATATGAGCTGCCTTATGCCCTTTTTTTTGAAAAACGATACTGAATAAATGAAACCATCATGAGAATGACCCCAAAGACAATCCCTTGCGTGCAGGCGTACCCAAAACGGGAAGAACCCTGCATAGAGGCCAGGATCCTCAGAACCGGTACCGAAGTATGCCCGGCAAATTCCCCTCCCACCAGGCCCATGATCAAAACAAACGCCTGCATGGACCCCAGAATAGTCAGGATTCCCACCAGGGCAATAACCGGAACCATCATAGGAATTGTAATATGCTTAAAACTATGCCAGGCATTCGCGCCGTCGACACGCGCGGCCTCATACAATTCCTTGGGAATAGTCTGCAGGCCGGCAAGAAAGATCAGGAAACCCCAGCCGAACCCTTTCCAACAATGCACCAGCGCCACCGTGGTCAAAGCAGTCTTAGGATCAGAAAGCCAGTTATGCGCCCACTGCGATAACCCCATCGATATAAACATCCGGTTGACGATATTGGCCCCGTCTATGTCATTAATGATAAACTTCCATGCCATACCGACCACGATCTCCGATAAAACCGGCGGTATGAAAAATACAAGCCGGTAAAAATTCTTTAGGCGTATTTCCCGGTCACAGGCAACCGCCAGCAGGAACGCGAGGATATTCTGAAAAATAAGCGCAATAATAGTGATATACCCGGCGTTCAGCACCGACTGCCACCAGCTGGGGTCTTGCACCAAAACTTCTTTAAAATTCGCCACCCCCACGAAAGACTTGGAAAGATCGATGCCGTTCCAGTCATAAAATCCCAGTTGAAAAACCCAGATGAACGGAATAATGTAAAATATCAGAAAAATGGTGACTGCGGGAAGGATAAAAAGGTAATTTTCTAAAACGGATTTTATTTTCATGCGTTTTAAATCCTCTAATCCTATTGCTGTTTATTATTTTTTGCCAGTTCTCTTTCTTTTACCTCTTGGACTTCACGTCCGATCTGTTCAGGGGTTTTCTCTCCAAGAATTATCCTCTGGATGCCCTTGTTGAATGCCTCAGTGACAGCGGGAAATTCCGAAACATCCCACGTATTCGGATGCGTGGTAAAGTCCATGTCATCGGCAAACTGCGCCAGGGGACCCGGAATAACGGTTAAACACTCCTTATTCGCAGGCAGATTATTCGTAACTTCAGAAAGATATGCCTGCTGGTCTCTATCCGTCAGCCATTCCAGGAATTTTATAGTCTCTTCTTTATTTTTCGAACGTTCGCTGACCAAAAAAGAAGATCCCGCCCCGCCCCAGACAGCCATAGGGTATTTCTCAGACGCCTTGGGCGGCAGCATAACCCCGTAATTTAAATTGGGATTCATGTTCTTATACACGTTCACTCCCCAGGACCCGTTAAAAGCAAAAACCGCTTTCCCATTAGCAAACAGTTGTTCAGAGGTTTTATTGATCATAGTAACAATCCCGTTTGCCAATATACCGGAATCCTGCATCTTTTTAAACAGCCCAAATACCCGAATCCAGTCGGGATCGGTATAAGGGACCTCCCCTCGTAAGGTCGACATAACTTTGTCTTTTCCCATGATATTAAAGGCATAATTATTTGCCAAACAATCGATCATCCATATTTCCGCCCACCCTGAAACCAAACCTTGCAAACCCGCGCCCTTTATCTTGGGGCCAAGGGCTAAAAACTCATCAAAGGTTACCGGCGGTTTTTCCGGATTGCCTCCGATCTGCTTCAATAAATCTTTATTAAAGACCATTTGAATGGTAGAAACGTCTATAGGAACCCCGTATATTCCCGCTTTCACACCGAAACTATTGCTCGGCAAAAACTCATTTACTGCCAAAGCCTTAGGGAAAAATCTCTCCCGCCATTTACCTCCATCCGCATCCACATAAGAAGTAAGATCTGCAACATGCCCGGCTTTGATAAATGAAGCGAAATCCCTCTTCTCAGCGAGTATGCCGAATATATCCGGAAGATTCTGACCATGCGCGGCCGCGCGGACTTTTTGTGTATACGCATCGGAAGGCGCGTAAAGTTCGAAATTGACTTTAACTCCGGTTTTTTCAGTATACCTTTTCCCTAACTCTTCCAAGCCGGCCTGTCTATCGGTCATCCAATGCCAGACCGTAACCAACTGCTCACCGGGTGCTTTTCTCGTGTCAGAAATCCCTGAAGAACATCCCCCTGCAATGAACGCGATAAAGACAAAAACCAATAATCCCAGTATTCGTTTCCCTCCCCAAGAAGCCGCGGCTTGCATTTTCTTCCTCCTTAAATATGCCCTTAAATTTCCGGTTGCCCGTTTAAAGAAAATAGATTAAAAGTTTACCATAAGAACCGGCTACGGTCAAGGAAATTTGAAGACTGCGACCGCTGGCCCCCTTAAGAACTTTGATTCTGCTAAAACGCAAGCTGCAATCCATCCATATATACTCTTGCCTGAAATTCGGGAGCAGAATCAAAAATCATCTCCCTCTGCATATCGAAATCAATGGCCACCGTTTTTCGCTCTGCTATAGGGGCAAATCGAAACATGAATTCTCTTTTATTATAACCTATTTAAAACGAATAATCCAGCATTCCTTCCTATATATTAGACACAAAAAGGAAGAAGAAAGTTTACCCCGTTGAAGAATATTTCTCTATCGGGGCACGCTTATTTATCTGCTAATTACGCGGCTTTTGAGAGCTGTATCTTCTTAAATCTGATAATGATAAAGAAAAAAAGGATCCCGGCAGAATCAACAATTACATCGCAGAAAGAACAGACCCTGGAAGGAGTAAAAAACTGGTGGATCTCATCCGAAACAGCATAAAGGATAGATAATCCCGCGGGATAAATAAACAGATACAACGGGGACAAATCGAATGTTTCCCCGAAGGCGCGGTACAAAAGCAGGGTTAAAACAAAAAATTCAGCGATATGGGCGGCTTTCCTTAATACAAAACCCCATATCCCGGTAGAAATACACAAATTGGGGATACCGGAAAGGTGATAAATCAACGCCCCCCACAGCAGGACAGGAACCCAGAGTTTTATCAGTTTCAACAGAGAGGTCATATTCAGCTCGATTACGCCGCCACATGCCTATTCCGAAGCCGTATATCGAATTCAGATGAACGGTTGAGGAAATACTTATGCTTTTTGTTCCGCGATATCTCCCGCCACCGGCAGCTTGAATTTTTCACCCTGGTACGCTTTTATCGTGAGGATCACCCATAAAACCAACCCGGCAAGATTCGCCAGAACGGAAATAAACGGCCCGATGAACGGCACCACAAACGCTACCATACCCACGACAAATAAGAAACCAAAAACAATGATAGACTGCATAGCGTGAAAACGCACGAATTTATTCTCTTTTTCCAAAACGTAAAAAATGATCCCGGTGATAAAACCCAGCAGATAACTCAACAACGCCGCCACGTTCGCATCCATCCCCAGAGAGCTTTTCCCCAGATCTTTCTGTTCCATGTCTCCCCTCCTCCTGTTTGTGCAGCTTTATTATTCTATGATCAATTCCTTAAGGGATCTGCGGCAGCTCTCAGTCATATCCTCATTAGAATATCCAAGAGTTACCAGAGCCATCAGTTCCAGATCCTTATCCAGGCGTAAAAACTCTCTAATTTCCTCTTTCCGGTTCAGCGCCTCTCCCAGCCAACATGTCCCTACGCCTACGGAAGAGGCCTGAAGCAGCATGTTCTGTATGCAGGCTCCGATGGCCATCAAGTCCTTGTCGCGGTTATAAGAATCGGCCGTATCCATCAATACCGCAATGACAACCGGCGCGGATACGATAATATCCCCGTATTTGGTGAACTCCGCAAGCTTATCTTTCTGCTTGCGGTCTTTGATCACCTTGAATTTCCACGGCTGGTTATTCAATCCCGAAGGCGCCCACCTGCCGGCATCAAGGATTTTCTCAATATCCTTATCCGCGGGCATTTTTTCCTTATATTCCCGGATTGACCGCCGTTCCCGGATCAGTTCCAACGCATCCATAATTGCCTCCAAGGGATATCATTGTATCCCAAATCATTCCGCAAAGCAACCTAAATACCCTCATTAGATAATTGCACGGAAAATCCTCGGAACGGGAAAGGCACAAAGGCACAAGGGTAAAAAAAAAGGGGACGGTTCTATTTTTTCGCTCTCGACCGGGAGTTAAAAAATAAAAAATAGAACCGTCCCCTTTTTTTACGGGCAGGAAGCCACTGAGAGCCTAAAAAAGATCCAAGCGCGGGGTGGAACCGATCCAGACAATCTATATACCCTATTTCAAAACCGGCTTCCTGAAGATACCGGGCGATCTGCAAAAACCCGCTCATTTATTTTTTCTCTTCTTTTCAAGCAGGCCTTTCGCTTTTTTCAATATAGTCACGATAGACTTGGCATCAAAAATGATATAAAATTTCCCGGCCAGAGCCCTCGTATTCTCCTGGAATACCGCTTCAATAAACAATACATCCGTAATCTCGGCCTTTCCCAAACCCGTGAAGATAAGATTAACCAGATAGCGTGAAGCGCCGCTGGCAAGGTTCACGGTCGAAGAAAATGCGGATACACCGGTAAACGCGGAGAGCGCGGATAGATATGAAGAGATAACCACGTTGCCCATCTCTTTCAAAGCCGAAATACCAAGTTCAGTAGGATTATAGGATTTTTCCTCCAGAGGCCCGATTAGAATGCCGATCAGCGCGAAAGCTTCCTTGCGGGGAAAAATCATCAGGGCGTTGCCGCGGATACCTCCCAGTATCTGCATATGGAGGCCCAAAATAACCTCCTCGGGATCCCCCCCCAGATAATAAGGCAGTTTGGCGATATTGACGAATTTAACGCCGGGAAACTGCAGTGAAAAACTCTTATTCAAGAGCTGGGCGAGCGCAGTGGCGGCATTGCCGGCGCAAATACTGCCGATCTCCGTAAGGATATCTTTATCCATTACGCTAAGTTTTTCTTTTTCCACATCGGCCTCCGGAAGTTTTCCGCTGCGCAAAACCGATAGAATTGTTGGTTTTGCTTCGCAGAATATCGACTATTGAATGATTCTCCGAAGCAAAAGAAATGCTTTTCATTTCTTTTGCGAAGGAGAATGTTTTTGCAGCAATTTGGCAGCGGTTCGTAACGCCTCCTCTTTAGTCTTGATTTTTCCGATCGCCTGTAACTCTTCCAGATCTCTTAAAATTTTCCCGATCACCGGCGACGATCCCAGGCTGAACGCTTTTATGATATCATGCCCGTTCACCAGACGTTCGAGTTTCTCCTCTTTCTGCTTATGGAAATATTCCCGGATCAAAGCCTGCCCGGTCCGCTCGTGGCGGCCGCGCGTTTTTTCAAGCATCGGATACCCCTTGGTAGCACGCTGATCCGCCAGTGAAAGCAGGAGTATACCGGCCGCCTCTGTGCCCGCGTCACGGAAGAATCTGAATTTCGCGCGCGGCGTGACCATTGCATTAGTCACCAGATACCCCGGACGCAGATGCAGAAAAATTATCTGCCGTATCAACCGCACCTCTTCATTGGAAAGTTTCATGCGCTCTCCGACATCCCTGAACATCTGCGACCCCACCCGTTCGTGCCCGTGAAACTGCACTTTCCCCTTTTCGACGCGCAGGGTTTTCGGCTTCCCTATGTCATGCAAAAGGGCGGCCAGTTTTAACAGTTCGCGCCGGCGGCGCCCGAAAGATATTTCCTCTTCCAGATACGCGCTTATCTCCGGCTTCCTTTCGAAACTTTTTACGCACAGCTCCAGATGCCTGACTGTCTCCAGGGTATGCCCCCACACATCCAAATGATGATACGCCCCTTGTTTCATAGTACGCATGGGCACTATTTCGGGGAAAAGAAGCTCCAGGATCCCGTATTTATCGAGCCGGCACAGAAAATCGTACGTCCGTTGCGTTGATAAAATCTTAAAAAATTCATCGCGTATCCGCTCCCCGGAAACGGAAGCGATCTTGCCGCGTTTCGAACAGGCCAGCTTCAACGTTCCCTCTTCGATCTGAAACCCCAGCAGCGCGGCAAAACTGAACGCGCGCAGGATCCGTAACGGATCTTCGTCGAACCCGTCTTTATGCACCAGGCGGATGGTACGAGAACGGATATCGCGGAGGCCTCCCCACGGATCAATAAGCAGACCATTGGAAATTTTCTTTGCACGAAATAAAGCCTCCAGTTCCATTGCCATACTGTTCACGGTGAAATCACGGTGAAGAAGATCTTCCGCGAGGTCTTTACCGCGGAAATCGGTAAAATCAAAAGTATACACCTGCCGTCCCATTTTCTTCACCACCCGGCCGCACCCGTGTTCTTCGTCCAAAACGACAAACCCCGCCCGCAATACTTTGGCCGTTTCTCCGGCCAGCGCGAT
Source organism: Candidatus Omnitrophota bacterium (assembly GCA_041653035.1). Lineage (GTDB taxonomy): Bacteria > Omnitrophota > Gorgyraeia > Gygaellales > Profunditerraquicolaceae > JAQTZX01. The sequence continues at coordinate 27,713 of JBAZGE010000002.1, read as the reverse complement.
AGCGCCCCGTTTAAGGCAAAAATCAATATCAGGATTTTCTCTTTCCCGTTTCAGAAAGGAGTCGCGGAGGATCCCCCCCACCAGGTAGAGGGTCTTTTTTTTCTTCGCCGCGACAGCAAGGATGGCTTGCAGAAACCGGCGGTTCTTAGATAACCATTCGGGAGAAATGCTCATGGATCGTTATTGTCGTTGGTTCCGTTAATATCGTTAATATCGTTGATTCCGCCCAAATCTTAAAAGAGCGCGGAGGGGATTAACGAAATATGTAACAATTTTTATAGGGTAAATATGCGGGCGGACATTTTCTCCGTATCCGCGACGGCAACCGTTGATCTGCCGGTCAGCCACCCTCCGCACTCTCCGGGATTGACCAAGAGCCGGCCGGGTTCATTGATAATCTCCGGCTTATGCGAATGGCCGAAAATGATCAGCCGCGCCTTCTCTTTTTTGAGATCAAGCGTTTGGATATCATGGACTACGACAATATCCGTACCCGCGGCGCTCAGCCGGAGCGGGCCGGGACCGATCTTTCCTTCGGATACCAAGCGCAAACCTTTTTTTTCCCCGTCGTTATTGCCGAATACCCCCTGCCAGGGACAGAAAAGTTCTTTCAGCCTGAGTACGGTAAAAGGCGCGACAAAATCGCCGGCGTGAAAAACAAAACCGGTTTTTTTACGGTTAAAAAAAATCACCGCTTTTTCTACCTGGGACAGGTTATCGTGCGTATCGGAAAGAATACCGATCTTCATTTTTCGGGATTAAATACATCCATTTGGTTCAAAACAGCCTCTTCCACGAAAATAGGCGCCTGCGTGCGCACCGATAACGCGATGCTATCGGAAGGACGGGCATCGACTATCTTTATCTTGCCGGTTTCGGTCTTAACGATTATTTTGGCGTGGAACGTATTATCTTCCAACTTATCGATCACGATCTTATCGATAACAGCATCCAGGCTCTGTATGGCGGAACAGAGAAGATCATGGGTAAGCGGCCGGGGAGGTTGGAATCCGCTCAGCTTCAGTTTGATTGCCGAAGCCTCATTCAAGCCGATCACGATAGGCAAAAGACGGCTCCCGCTTTTTTCCTTTAAAACAATCAACTGATCGTGCCTTTTCTCGTCAATCACTATCTTGTTCAATTCCATCTCGATCATATCCGGCTCCTCCGCGTAGTGCGCCGTTATATTAATTTTGATGGACAGCGCACCGGCTATCTATCCCCGCCCCTTCTTCTTTCCCGTTTGATAATACCTTTCAATTCATCCATGAACTGCCCCACATCCTTGAACTGCCGGTACACCGAAGCAAAACGCACGTAAGCCACTTCATCGAGCTCTTTCAACTTTTCCATCACCAATTCGCCGATCTTGGAAGTAGGAACTTCCTTACCCACCTTTTTCTGGATCGCGCGTTCAACCTGCAGGATAACGTCTTCCATCTTGTCCATGCTGATCGGCCGTTTCTCACAGGCCTTCATGACCCCGGCCAGGACTTTTTTGCGGTCGAACGGCTGGCGCCGGCCGTCTTTTTTGATCACCATGATGGACGGCTCTTCAATGTATTCGTAGGTGGTAAAACGCTTGCCGCACCGCAGGCATTCCCGTCTTCTCCGGATCGCGACTTCATCCTGCGTGGCGCGTGAATCAACGACTTTATCTTCCTTGTAACCGCAAAAAGGACATTTCATATTATTTCTTCATTTTTCTGATCTTCACTGCGGCTTCTTTCAGGAAACGCATCGCCATTTCATCCGGATAACCGTCTAAAATAACGATCTCCCCGATACCGGCATTAATGATCATCTTCGCGCATATAATGCAGGGCTGGTTGGTGATATACAAAACGCTGTCTCTCACGCTTACGCCGTACAAAGAAGCCTGGATGATCGCGTTCTGCTCCGCGTGCAGGCCGCGGCACAGTTCATGCCGCTGTCCCGACGGTATCTTTAGTTTCTCACGGAGACAGCCGATCTCCGAACAATGCCTGATGCCGCTGGGCGCCCCGTTGTAACCGGTAGCCAGCATGCGTTTATCCTTGACCACCACCGCACCAACATGCCGGCGGACACAGGTGCTCCGCTGGGCAACCAGGGAAGCGATCTGCATGAAGTACTCGTCCCAGCTGATCCGCTTTGACTCAATCTTACGTTTTTTCATTCTCAACCTCTTATAGTTCCGGGTACAGCGGAAACTTCTTCGTCAACGCCAGGACTTCTTTCTTTATCGCCTGCAGTTTGTCCTCGGCGTCACGGGCGGACAGAGCCCTGTCTATAAAATCAACGATCATATCGATCTCCTTCTCTTTGATCCCCCGGGTGGTGACCGCGGGGGTACCCAGCCGCACGCCGCTGGCAGAAGCAGGAGGCAAGACATCAAAAGGAATGAGATTTTTATTCACCGTAATATTGACTTTTTCAAGCAAGGCGGAAACCTCTTTACCGGTAATATTCTTGGAGGTCAGATCAGCCAGCAGGAGATGCGTATCGGTCCCGCCGCTGACGATACGAAATCCCTTTTCCTGCAGGCCGGAAGCCATACGGCGGGAATTTTTCACCACCTGTCCCTGATACGCTTTGAATTCCTCGCTTTTTGCCTCCAGAAAAGCAACGGCCTTCGCGGCAATAACATGCATCAAGGGCCCTCCCTGTATCCCGGGAAAAACCAGGGAGTCTATTTTTTTCGCGAATTCTTTTTTTGCCAGGATAAATCCACCGCGCGGCCCGCGCAAAGTCTTATGCGTCGTAGAACTGACGATATCTGCGTACGGCACCGGCGAAGGATGCAATCCCGCGGCCACCAGTCCGGCTATGTGTGCCATGTCCACGAACAGATAACTGCCGGTTTTATCGCAGATCTGCCGCAGTCTTTTGAAATCGAACTGCCGGGGATACGCGGAAGCGCCGGCAAGTATCATCTTCGGTTTACATTCCTTTGCCTTAGCCTCGATCTGGTCGTAATCGATGGTTTCAGTCTTCCTGTCTACGCCGTACGGGACAACGGTATAGAACATACCGGAAAAATTATGCGCAAGCCCGTGAGAAAGATGCCCGCCGCAAGCCAGATCCATGGCCATATACGTATCACGCGGCGCCAGAAGCGTAAAAAATACCGCCATATTGGCCTGGGTGCCGGAATGCGGCTGTACATTGGCGTACTCCGCGCCGAAAAGTTCTTTTACCCGCTGAAGAGCCAAGTGCTCGGCTTCATCCACAAATTCACATCCACCGTACCATCTCCGGTGCGGATACCCTTCGGCGTATTTGTTGGTCAAAACCGATCCTTGGGCCTCGAGAACCGCCGGGGAAGTAAAATTCTCGGAAGCGATCAACTCCAGGTTATCGCGCTGCCGCGCGAGCTCTTTCTCGATAGACGCGTATATCTCCGGATCAACCTTCTTCAAATACTTCATCTCTTCTTACTCCTTATCGTACGTTCAATCTTTTTAATAAGATTCAGCCTCCGGGCATGCCTGCCTCCCGCAAAGGAAGTATGTAACCATACCTGCACGATCCTCTTGGCCAGATTCCCGTCAATGAATGCCGCCCCCAGGACCAGAACATTACTGTCGTTATGCTCGCGGGTAAGACGCGCCGCCTTTATATTGCAGCACAGGGAAGCGCGCACGCCGGGGAACCGGTTAGCCACGATAGAATTCCCGATCCCGGTCATACAGATCAGGATCCCTTTTTTAACCCTGCCTGCCGAAACCTTTTCCGCGACCGCCGCCGCGTACCGCGGATAATCACAGCGTTCTTCCGAATATGTCCCTGCGTCTTCAACCCGGATCCCTTTTTTTTCAAGATACCGTTTCAATTCCTCTTTCAGTTTAAACCCTGCGTGATCCGAACCGATAATAAGCTTCTCCATACACTCACCTCGCTGGTGCTCCAGATTGTTTCATCCCTTACAGGATCTCCGCGACTTTATTCACCGCTTCCCGGATCACGGTGAACGTCTCCCCGTAATACTCCAGGGAATTACCGATGGGATCGGGAATATCAAAATGGTTATTGCGCAGCCGCGCGAATTCTTTCAAAAGGAACAAGCGGTTCTTCACCTGAGGAACGGCTTCCCGGATCCGTGCCTCATGAACTCGCTCCATCACCAGGATAAAATCCGCCATGTTCAAAAGATCACGGGTAAGTTTCCGGGAGCGGTGCTGGGAAACATCAATCCCTTCCCGCCTCATAATCTCCACCGTCTCTTCCGTCGCCCCCGAATTTCCCGGGGTCATCAACCCCGCGGACAAAACCTCGATATCCGAAAGACGGTTCTGTTCCTGCAGTTTTTTCTTCAATAAACCTTCGGCCATGACCGAACGGCAGGAATTCCCCGTGCATACGAAGAGGATGATCTTTTTACGCGTGACTGCATCGAGGGCTTCTTTCCCGACCGCCCCCTCCCTCAAAACCCGGCAAGGTTCAACCGTCATATCCACAACCGTAGATTCAACCCCCAGCTTCGTCGCGCCGGTATCGATAGCAAAGTCAACCGCGCCTTTAAGATCTTTAATGGCCTCCTGAAAATTGATTGGCGGCGGCCTGCCGGAGATATTCGCCGAAGGGCACACCACCGCTACTCCCGACAGCGCGATAATCCGTAAAGCCACCCGGTTATCCGGCATACGCACGCCGACGGTATTACCGTCTTTCGCCCGCAGTATAATTGTTAACGGTCCGGGCCAGAACTTATTCATAAGTTTATACGCCGCGGCCGGAATAGAATCAGCGATCTTTTCTATTTTTTCCTTGGAATCTACATGCAGGGAAAAAGGCTTCCCTTCCGGCCGTTCTTTAACCGCAGAGAGCCTTTCCAGGGCATTCTTATTCGAAGCGTTCGCGGCGATGCCGTACACGGTCTCAGTAGGGATGATCACCAGCCCGCCTTCGGCAACAATATCCGCGGCCTGTTTGAGGATCTTTTCGTCCGGTTGAAGAAGATCAATCTTAACTATTTTTGCGGGTGCCATTGTAAACATTCGTAGTATCGTTATTTTTGTTAATTGCGTTATTTTCGTTCAACGCGTCAAACGAGAATAACGAAATTAACGATACTAACGAAACTAACGATGCCTTAGTAACACATTTCAAAATTTAATCTTTGCTATCTTCTCCCGCATCCGTTTCTTGTACGCGGTGAGACGCGCGGCGGTCTTTGAGTCGGAAACACCGAGTATCTCCAGCGCGAAGAGAGCGGCGTTTTTCGCCCCCGCCTTACCGATAGCCATACAGGCAACCGGGATACCCCCCGGCATCTGCACGGTAGAAAACAAAGAATCCATCCCTTTGAGGCTCGTCGTCTCCATAGGGATCCCGATAACCGGCAGCGTGGTATGCGCGGCGATCACCCCGGCTAACGCCGCAGATCCACCGGCCGCGGCGATGAACACCTTTGCCCCTCCCCGTCCGGCCTGCTCAACGTAACGCACCAACTCCTTGGGAGTGCGGTGCGCGGATAAAATCTTCACCTCGAAATCCGTGTTAAATTCTTTCAGTACCATGACCGCTTCATTAACCGTCTCCTGATCTGACCGGCTCCCCATGATGATCCGTACCGTCTTCCCCATAGTTCCTCCCTGATACTCACGGGCTATCGTATCGCCCGCGCCGCTATGTCTTTCCGGCAATGCATGCCGCGAAAGTGAATTTTTCCAACCGCACTATATGCTCTATCCCGGGCATCTTTGATGGTATTCCCGATCCCGGTAATACCCAGGACCCTGCCGCCGTTCGTAACATACTCCACGCGGGAAGGCTGGTCTTGCATGATCGACATCTTGGTCCCGGCGTGAAAAGCAATGACATCCTGCATTTTGGCTACATCGTCAAGACCGTAGATATCCACTTCTTTGGAATATTCTCCCGGATATCCACCCGAAGCCAACACCACGCATACACCGGCGCGCGGATCCCAGGCGATCTTCTCGGAAGAAGTTACCTCGCTGAGACGATCCTCGCTTACCGCCAGCATTATGCGCACCAGATCGGATTGCAGACGGGGCAGAATAACCTGAGTTTCAGGATCCCCGAACCGCACATTGAACTCCAAAACCTTGGGGCCGTTCTCGGTGATCATTACCCCGGCGTATAAAACCCCCTTGTATTGTATGCCCTCTTTGGTAAGGCCGTTGATCATCGGGTAAATAACAGTCTTTAAGATCTCATCCATCAACTCCGCGCTGACCACCGGAGCGGGAGAATACGCGCCCATGCCCCCGGTATTCGGCCCCAGGTCGTTATCGAAAACCCTTTTATGGTCCTGGCTGGTGGCCAGGGGAATAACCGCTTCTGAATCAGTGATCACCAAAATGGAAGCTTCTTCACCCCGAAGGCATTCTTCAATGATCACCGTCTTGCCCGCGTCCCCAAAAATCCGTTCTTCCATCATTTCCTGTACCGCGTTCAAAGCATCTTCCCGGGTATTCGCAACCACAACCCCCTTGCCGGCGGCAAGGCCGTCGGCTTTTATAACACAGGGCGTGCCGATAAGGTCGATATATCTGCGCGCCTTGGACGGATTATCAAAAACCTCAAAAGCAGCAGTCGGCACCCGGTATTTACGCATGATCTCCTTGGCAAACACTTTGCTCGCCTCAAGCCGGGCAGCCTCTTTGGAAGGCCCGAATATCTTCAACTTATTCTTGGTAAATTCATTCACGATGCCCGCGGCCAGAGGAGCCTCCGGACCGACAACCGTGAGATCGACTTTTTCCCGTTTAGCGAAACTGATCAGGCACCCGAAATCCTCGGGCCTCATATTAATACTCTCTGCCTGGCCGGCGATACCCGCGTTGCCGGGCGCGCAAAAGATCTTTTCCACCATCGTAGACTGCGACAGTTTCCAAACCAGCGCGTGTTCCCTTCCTCCCGAACCTATAACTAATATTTTCATGCTTCCCCTTTAACCCGGAATTTTATTTTTTTCCACCGTCCTGCCGGCGTATGAACCTATCTATCCGCATCTTTCAAGCTTTCTTTTCTTCCTGTTTCAACGGCAGGACTCCCGCCATTTCGCCAATCACGTTGACCAACTGGGCATCGGAAGAAACCACGATCTTGGCATTGGCGGACAATGATTTTTCAAGCGCTTCCAACCTTCTCAAAAGCTGCGCGTTGCCCACGAAATAACGATCCGCCGACTCATTGACCAGGCGAATAGCCTCCGCCTCTCCTTCCGCCTGCAGAATACGCGACTGTTTGATGCCTTCTGCGTTTTTTATCTGCGCCCGTTTCTGGCCGTCAGCCACGGTCTCGGCAGCGGTAGCGAAATCAATAGCGGCTATCTTCTCATTCTCCGCTTTGACCACTTTGTTCATGGTCTCCTGCACATCTTTCGGAGGGTCTATCTCTTTCAACTCAGTCCTGACTATTTCTATTCCCCAGGTAGCGGTCTCCTCCATAAGCGTTTTATGCAATTCAGAATTGATCTTACCCCGCTCGCTGTTGGCGGACTTCAACGTAAGGGTCCCGATTATATTCCTCAAGGTAGTCCGAGCCAGGTTGACAATCTGCCACTGGTAATTATTAACGCTGTATTGACAATCTTTAACACTCTCTTCAATGGCCTTGACCTTGAAATACACCTGCGCGTCTACCCGGGCGTTCAGATTGTCATTGGTAATGATCTCCTGCGGCTCCGCGTCCACCATCTGTTCAGTGACATTAACCTGATACATCTGCTCGAATAAAGGCATGATCCAGCTGAAACCCGGCTGGGCAAAACGGCTATACTTACCGAATCTCTCGATCAACCCCCGGTGCGTAGGCCTTACGATCCTGACACCAAGTAAAAATATAACGAAGACTGCGATAACAATAACATACATCACGTTCATTTTCAACCCCCCGGATTTTCACGTGTTTGAACACGAAGAAACTTTTCAAAACACCTTCACTTCCCCTTTTCCCTTTATAACTTCTCCGATGATCCAAGACTTGAGTTTATGCCCGGATAAGAACTTCGTCACCGCCTGAGCGGCATCCGCTTCCGCGATCAGGACCATGCCGATACCCATATTCAACGTATGGTAAATCTCCTCATCCTTAATCCTGCCCTTGAGCTGGATGAGTTTAAAGATCTCCGGCACTTTCCAGGAATTTTTATCAATGCGCACGTCCACCGTGTCCGGCAGTATCCTGGCTATTTTATCATAAAACGCGCCTCCGGTTATATGAGAGATACCTTTAACTACCGTAGTACCGCGTACCGCGTACCGCGTATCGCGTAAGAGAGAGCGGACGGGTTTAACATAGATACGGGTAGGCCGGAGCAGTTCTTTGCCCATCCGTTTGAGCTCATTTTGCGAAAAGACTTTACGCACCAGGGAAAAACCGTTCGAATGAAGGCCGTTTGACTCCAATCCAATGACCTTGTCCCCGGGACGTATCCGTGACCCGTCAATGACGGCGCCGCGCTCCCCCGACCCCACGCAAAAGCCCGCGATATCATACTCGCCCGGCTTATACATACCGGGCATCTGGGCGGTCTCTCCTCCGATCAAAGAACAATCCGCTTCCACACAACCCGTATTTACGCCTTTAACAATATCAAGAATGACCGTATCCCGCAAATCACTGAATGCGATATAATCCAGGAAAAACAGCGGTTCCGCGCCGGTACACAGGATATCGTTCACATTCATAGCCACCGCGTCTATACCCACGGTATCGTGTTTGCCGCACAGATACGCCACTTTGAGTTTCGTGCCCACGCCGTCCGCGGAAGAAACCAGCACCGGATCACGGTATTTATCCTTTGGGAACCTGAAAAAAGCCCCGAAACTCCCTATATCTTTAAGAACCTCCGGACGGAATGACCTGCGCACCAGCGGTTTCATCTGCCGCTTCAGCGCGTCCATACGGTGGACATCAACACCCGCTTTCTTATAAGTTATCTCTTGCATGTTTTCTCCGGTTCCTGCCCGGTCCAGCAGTACAGACAAATGTCCTGCCGGGGCATGCCGATCGCTTTTATCATATCATTCAAACTCTGGTATTTCAAAGTCATAACACCGATATCTTTGGCGATCCAGCCCACCATTTTTTTGTATTGCGGGGACTTCTCATCCAGGTAGGGAGTGATGTCATCGGGCTCTTTCCCCTCAAGCGCTTTGATCGCGCGGCGCGCCGCCAGTTCATGGATAGTGCGGGTGGAATAATTGAACCTGCAGGGAAACATCAGCGGCGGACAGGCGATCCTGAAATGGATCTCCTTAATCCCGGATTCTATCATTTTCTGGATAGTGAAATTCTTCAGCTGGGTACCCCGCACGATCGAATCATCGCAAAAAACTATGCGTTTACCCTTGATTATCTCGGGAATGGAAATGAGTTTCATGCGCGCGATGAGATCACGCCGCTCCTGCGACGCCGGAGTATAACTGCGGTCAAAGCCGGGCGTGTATTTTACCAGCGGCCTGCGAAACGGGATCCCCGACTCCATGGCGTACCCGATAGCATGCGCGGTCCCGGAATCGGGAATACCGGCCGCCATATCCGCTTTGACCGGGTCGTTCTTCGCCAGCAGCCTGCCGCTGTTCTCGCGCGCTATTTCCACGTTTATCCCTTCGTACGAAGATGCGGGGAACCCGGTATAGATCCACAGGAATGAACATATTTTATGGATCTTATTCGGTTTGGTCTTCGGCTTCATCCCCCCCTCCTCGATCAAAACGATCTCTCCCGGCTGCAGCTCTTTCTTGACCTTAAAACCCAGATTATGGAAAGCGGTCGTTTCGGTGGTCACCGCCCAGTCATTATCACGGTTCCCGATGATCAGCGGCGAATAACCGTATTTATCGCGCGCGGCGTAGATGCCCTCTTTGTTCAACAACAACAGGGTGCACGAACCTTTAATGCGGGAGAACATATCTTCTATGCCTTCAACGATCGTCTCGCCGCGTATGATCATTTTCGCGGCCAGCTCGGTCAAATTGACGCTTCCGTTGGTCACTTCGCTGAAAGACTGTCCTTCCTTATATAATTCATCGGCGAGTTCAGGGGAGTTATCGATATACCCGTTGGTGACGATAGCGAAAGCCCCGAATTTTGAATGCACGAATACGGGCTGTTCGTCTTTCGCGCTGATAACCCCGATCCCTTTAGTGCCGATCATCTTCGAATAATCCTCATAAAATTTAGTTTTGAACTGGCTCCCGCGGATATCGTGGATCTTGCGCTTGAGCTCACCGCGATCGTCCCACACCGCCAGGCCCGCGAACTGCGTACCCAGATGCGAATGATAATCGGTCCCGTAGAAAAGATCCTCATTACAATTCTTTTTCGATACCACCCCGAAAATCCCGCTCATGGATACTCCTGTCTTACCGGTTACAAAATATTTTTCATGTACTCGACGCCGTTCCTGAATATCTGCAGTCCATCGCCTTCCGCGGGCCGCGTCTTCATACGGGTCCAGCGCGGATGCTGAAATACCTCACGGTACCTTTCCGGATGCGGCATAAGCCCCAGGATCCTGCCCGTCTCATCACAAATGCCGGCGATATGATCCGCCGAACCGTTGGGATTCACCGGATACCCGGAAAATTCACCTTTCGCGTCGCAGTATTGAAAAACGATCTGCCCGTTTTTCCGCAGCCGCTCCACTATCTTCTCATCCGCGGCAACGAACTTCCCTTCCCCGTGCGCCACCGGCAAATATATCACCTCCGGAATATCCTTCGTCCACACGCACTTGCCGATGTTCCCGCGACCCGAAGTTCGGGGGTTCGTGAGTTCGTGAGTTCGTGAATTCCTCAGATAGACCCACCTGTCCTCGAACTTGCCTGAATCGTTTATAATAAGGCTTACTTCCTGCCGCAAGGCTTCATTCCCGGGCAGTAAACCGCTTTTTACCAGGATCTGAAAACCGTTACATATCCCGATAATAAGCTTTCCTTCCCGGAGAAACTTCTGTATCTCATCTTTAAGCCTGAAACGCATCTCATTAGCCAGGATCTTGCCGGCGGCGATATCGTCGCCGTAAGAGAACCCACCGGACAACGCGAGTATCGCGTAATCCCGGATATGTTTTTTCCCGGCGATAAGCTGATTGATATGCACCGATTCGGGAACCGCGCCCACCGTTTCGAAGGCATACGCGGTCTCGACATCGCAATTGGTGCCGGCGGTGCGCAACACAAGGACTTTAGGCTTATTTCTCATATATTCTCAACACCTTTAAATCCAAATGACAAAATTAATTCAAAGCATAAATGTCGAATAACAAAACCCGGTTTTGACATTTTGATTTTGACATTTGAATTAATTTTTCCCACCATGCTATTCGATGCTTGGCGGGATCCCGCTTCGCGGGAGAATTTTGTGCTTTGTTATTTGACATTACTGTCTTTTACCCTTACTCAACTTTTTATAGAACTCCCGTATGCTCTTTATGACCTCTTCCGGCTCATCGACAACGCTGAAGATATCGAGGTCCTCCGGGGAGATGCATCCGCGCCCGAGGACGTTTTCTTTCATCCAGTCGATCAACCCGCTCCAGTACTCCTTCCCCAGAAGCACGACCGGGAAACGGTTGATACGGCAGGTCTGGATGAGGTTCAACGACTCGAATAACTCATCCATGGTGCCGTAACCGCCGGGCATGATCACAAAGGCCTTGGCGTATTTCACGAACATGACTTTACGGCAGAAAAAATAATGAAATTCGATAAGGGTGTCGATGTACGGATTGGGCTCCTGCTCCATGGGGAGCTGAATATTCAATCCGATGGAACGCCCGCCCGCCGCCTGCGTCCCTTTATTGGCGGCTTCCATTATCCCCGGACCGCCTCCGGTAATAACCGCATACCCTTCTTTTGCCAGCAGGAATGCGGTACGTTCCGTTTTTTTGTAATACACGTTCCCCGGCTTGATACGGGAAGAACCGAAGATGGACACCGCCGAACCGACCTGAGCTAACATCTCAAATCCTTCCACAAATTCCGCCATGATGCGGAATATGCGCCAGGTATCTTCCCTGGTAAAAACATCTCCTACCGTGAGCGCCTTACCGCACGAATTCTTCTTTACCATTGCAGAGGCTCCTTCCACGCCAGTTTTAACTCGTCAATGTTTGTCCTCACGCATACTTTGCCGTCAAGCCCGTACACTTTGAACTCTTTGTCGGCCGATAAACATCCTGCCAGGGCGAACGGAATACCCCGCAAAATTTTCTCAAACACTTTCTGGTCGCGCTTGGCAACCTCCACCACAAAACGGGAATTCGATTCGGAGAACAGGACAAAATCATTCCTGCCCTCGTCTGTATTCCACTTCCCGCCGTACAGTTGTTTATAAGGCACCTCGGAAAGGAACAGTTCCATGCCCAGCCCGCCGGCAAAAGCCATTTCCGCCGCGCTCACCCCGATGCCTCCCTCCGAACAATCATGCATCGCCCTGATCAACCCGCGGGAAGAAGCCGTGCTCAAAGTATCGAACATCCGGCGCGCTTTCCCGAAGGATACGTGAGGAACGCGATTGCCTACGGCGCTGAAAGCGTCAAAATAAAGAGAAGCCCCCAATTCATCGGCAGTTTCACCGACGACATATATCAAATCTCCCTCATGCTTGGCATCCATGGACACCGCCCTGCTCACATCGGGCAGGACCGAGACCGCCGAAATCAGCAGAGTGCCCGGAATAGACAGAGACCGGTTGTTCACGGTAAATTCATTATACATACTGTCTTTACCGGAAATAAAAGGCACGCTGAAGCCCTTTGCCGCGTCATAACAGCCCAGCGCCGCCCGCACCAAACCGCCCAGACGGTCGGGTTTATCGGGATTACCCCAGCAGAAATTATCCAGGATAGCGGTCCGTTCCAACGAACCGCCCACCGCGATAACCTGACGCAATGCCTCGTCAATGCAGGAAGCAGACATCCAGTACGGGTCGATAAAACCGTACCTGAAATTTATACCGTTGGAAACGATAATCCCCCGCGAGGAATGTAAAAGCGGCTTGACCACCGCAGCATCCGACGGGCCGTCATTGGCGATACCGGTCAACGGTTTGATGATCGAACCTCCCTGCACCTCATGGTCGTACTGACGGATTATCCATTCCTTAGAACAAACATTATAATGAGATAATAATTTCAAAAGATATGTGGTCAGATTCTGCGGGCAGGAAAATTCCGGCTCCCGGTGCCGGGGGAAGGCGAACACAGCCTTTTTCTCCGTCCGGGGAAGCCCTTCATGCAAAAACTCCATGTCCAGATCGCAGACCTGGGTACCTTTATAATACAGTTCCAGCCGGCCGGTTCCGGGATATTCTCCGATGGCAACCGCCTCGGCATTTTCCTGCGCGAATATCTCCTGTAAAGCCGCCAGTTTCTCTGGAGGCACCGCCATGACCATCCGCTCCTGGGATTCCGAAATCCAGATCTCTTCATAGGAAAGCCCGCTGTATTTCAGCGGCACTTTTTCCAGGTCCACGCGCGCGCCCAGTTCCTGACCCATTTCTCCTACCGCGGAGGATAACCCGCCCGCGCCGCAATCGGTAATGGCGTTATATAAACCCCGGTCCCGCGCCTGGAGAACAGCGTCCACGATCTTTTTTTCCTGAATGGGATTGCCTATTTGCACCGCGCCGCTGGAGACTTTTTCCGATTCATGGGTCAACTCCCCGGAAGAAAACGTGGCGCCGTGTATCCCGTCCCTGCCCGTCCTCCCGCCTGCCACCACTACCAGATCGCCTTTACGCGGATGTTTAAAAGACTGGTTTGCAGGCATGATACCGGCAGTCCCGCAGTATACCAGCGGATTACCCACAAAACGCTCGTGGAATAAAACCGCGCCGTTAACGGTAGGAATCCCCATCTTATTCCCATAATCCCGCACGCCCGAAACCACCCCTTTCATGACCCGTTTCGGATGCAGGCATCCCGGAGGCAGTTGTTCAAAAGGATAATCCGGAGGGCCGAAACAAAAAACATCGGTGTTTAAAAACGGCTTAGCCCCCATCCCAGTCCCCAAAGGATCGCGAATCACACCCCCAATACCGGTATTAGCCCCGCCAAAAGGCTCAAGCGCCGAAGGATGATTATGAGTCTCAACTTTAAAACATACATTATAGGTGTCATCGAACTTAATGACCCCGGAATTATCCTTAAAAACCGAAACGCACCAGGATTTCTTCAATTCCCCGGTGGCCTTCATTATGGTCGATTTCAGGAGATTGTTGATCAATTTAGTTTTTGGGGTACTCCCGGCGTCCGATTTTCCCGCCGGCAGTTCGGTATAGCGAATCCTGCCTCTAAAAGTCTTATGCCAGCAATGCTCGGACCAGGTCTGCGCGATCGTCTCGAGCTCACAACCCGTCGGGTTACGCTTCAGACCCTTGAAATAATCCCGAATCTGCCTCATTTCATCCAGGTTCAGAAAAAGCTGGCCTTGTACGCTTATCTCTTTCAAACGCCTGTCGGAAACACCAAGCAGATCAACGGTAACCAGCCGAAATTGATATTCATCCCCTTCCAAAACACGGGTATCTTCAGCGGAAGCGGTCACAATATGCTGAATAAGTTTATTATAAAGCAGTTTTTCGGTTATGGTTGTAAGCTGGGAAGAAGAAAATTCACCGGTAAGGAGATACTTTTTGGCGGTTTTCAGGGAAACTTTTTTGGCAATCCCCATATCCCGGATACCCTTTAAAGCGGACTCCTCGACCGGATCCATGACACCGGGATTGTAGGAAACTTCCACCGTTGTTTCGCGCGCGCCGGTGCGGGAACGGACCGGCGGGTTAACGCAGTATGCCTGTGAGATCGGATCCACCAGCAGTTCTTCGCAGATAGCGGTAATTTCCCTCCTGCCCAGGTCACCGTTGATAAAATAAACCTGTATGAACCGGACATCGCGGACCCCGGAAATCCCCAGATCCAGAATATCCTTTTTGATGCCTTCGCCCACAGCATCAAAGATGCCTTTTTTTTCATTTACTTCGATCGTCCACATAAGAGTTGCACTCGTCGTTGGTGGCTCGTAGGCATTAGAATCTGCACCAGAGACAGCTTCGAAGCTGTCCCCGGTGCGTTTTTAACAACCTACGAACTACGATTTATTTCAAACCGACTTTACGGAAAATGGTGTTCACGTTACGAAGGTAATAATTCAAATCAAAAAGCTTATCCAACTCCGATGCCGGGATATACCGGATAACGTCTTTATCCATCAGAAGCTCACTCCTGAAATCTATCCCTTCCGACCACGTCTTCATGGCACAGCGCTGTACCAGATCATAGGCCTTCGGCCTGTTCAATCCTTTTGCCATGAGCGCGATAAGCACCCTCTGGGAAAAAATCAAACCTTTGGTCTTGATAAGGTTCGCCATCATAACGGTAGGATACACCTGCATGCCCTCCGCCACCTGTATGAATTTATGCAGCATATAATCCAAGGCCAGCGTGGAATCCGGCAGGATCACGCGCTCAACGGAAGAATGGCTGATATCACGCTCATGCCACAAGACCACGTTCTCCATCGCGGCCACGGCATTCCCTCTTAAGAGGCGGGCCAAACCGCAGATCCGCTCGCAGATAACCGGATTGCGCTTATGCGGCATGGCAGAAGAACCTTTCTGGCCTTTTCCAAAGGGCTCCTCCGCTTCCAGGACCTCGGTCCTTTGCAAATGCCGTATCTCGGTGGCGAATTTTTCCAGGGAAGCGCCGGCCAGAGCCAGCGTACTCATAAATTCGGCGTATACATCACGCTGAATTATCTGCGTGGAAATACGCGCCGGCTTAAGCCCCAGTTTACCGCAAACATAAGACTCCACGCGGGGATCGATATTCGAATACGTCCCCACCGCTCCGGATAATTTACCCACCGAAACCGCTTCCCGCGCCCGTTTAAGGCGTTCCAGATTCCTTCCGGTCTCGTCATACCACAACGCCAGTTTCAAACCGAAAGTCACCGGTTCCGCGTGCACGCCGTGCGTCCTGCCCATGCAGACCGAATCCTTATATCTCCCGGCTTTCACCGCCAAGACACGCCGTAACGCGCTCAGGTCTTCTATCAATATATCGGCGGCCTGCCGCAGTTGTACTCCCAGCGTCGTATCCAGCACATCGGAAGAAGTAAGCCCCCGGTGCAAGTATTGAGCGTCATCACCGATACTCTGTGAGACATTAGCCACAAAAGCCACAACATCATGCTGAGTTTTCTCCTCGATCTTCCTAATTTGTTTGAGATTAAATTTAGCCTTTTTCCGTATCCGTACCGCCGCCGAAAAAGGTATAATCTTAAGTTTTGCCTGCGCCTCGGCAGTCAAAATCTCGATATCCAGCATGATACGAAACTTATTTTCCTCCTGCCAGATGGCCGACATCGCGGGAAGGCTGTACCGTTCGATCATCAGACACTCTCCTCTGTTCGCCCCGTTAGAAACTATACCGCAGAACTTAAATAATTGACGTTTCTAACGGGATAAAGATATACCACATCCTGTGGTTTAGTATTTTTATCCCCCTAAATCCCGGTTAGAACTTAATTATTATAACAGAAAAAGAACACACTGCAACCAAAATAAGACGATAAAAAGGTGCCGGGAAAAAGGCGGCTGTCACGCCTTTTGTGACTGTCACCTTTTTACCTCAGCGGCAGCGGCAGCCAAAAAATAATTGACAAATTTAAAAAAATTGTTAGAATATAACCAATTGATTTAAAAGAAGTAAAGACACGGGAAACAAATTTAACAGCGGAATTCTTGAAGGAGGTGAAAAGTAACAAATGGCTAAAGGCAAAGTGAAATGGTTCAGCAATCAGAAAGGATATGGTTTCGTCACGAGCGAAGACGGCAAAGACATATTTGTGCATCATACAGCGATCAAAGGAGACGGTTATCGGACCCTGGCGGAAGGCCAAGAAGTTGAATTCGACGTGACTCAGGGACCCAAGGGAGAACAGGCAACCAACGTCACCAAACTATCTTAATTATCCTTATCCTACGGTATCCTAAAAAAAAGGGGACGGTTCTATTTTTTAAACTCTCGGTCGAGAACAAAAAAATAGAACCGTCCCCTTTTTTTACAACAACAGCTTGTAATATTCAGTGAGGAAATGGACCGATTTAACCGTCAGAACCACGGTAATATAGGTAAGCAAAAGTACGATAATAGTAACAATCATCTTAGTCCGTAGACTGTAACGGGGATGTTTCCATACCAGCGGCAGGGCCAGCGGGCCGACAGTCACAAAAGCAAGGACGATCACGAAAGTACGGCAGTACCAGGGCTCACGAAGCGGAAACTGTGGTTGTTTATCCAAGAACTCTCCGCAAAACCTGCACTTGAGCGCTTCTTCCCGTATCTCTTCCGCGCAGAACGGGCACTTTTTCATCCTTTTCGAGATTCTTTCTTTAGCTTTTCCCGGGCGTCTTTCAGTTTTTGAGAGAATGGCCCCTTTTTAAACTCCACGGTCCAGCCCTTGACAATAAACCAACCGCCGAACCGAAGCAGGCTGTTGCGCCACGGGCGGTACCACTGCCGCCAGCCCACCCTGATATCGTGCAGGAAAAATATCAAAGCCGGGAAAGAAATTATCTGGAATCCCAGCCTAAACATATTCCTGAACTGATAGAATTTCCCCATGATCTTACGTACAGAATTTTGCATCTCTTCGGCGGTGAGAGGCATATCCGGTTCAAACAGAGGAAAATTACCGTCATAATATTCCCATCCCACATCCTGGATGGAGTACACCCTCTTCTGCGCATTAAGCCTGCGCCGCAGTTCAGTGCCGGGCAGAGGAATAGGCAATAAAACCTGTATGGTATCGATGCGGGATTTTCTCACAAAATCCCGGTACCATTTTATTCTTTCGTTGGCGGTCATGGAAAACCCCGTCCCTTCCTTCAGGGGATACCCGAATATAAACATCCCATGCACCAGGAAACCGAATTTATGAAATATGCGCGCCAGCGCGATCATATCTTCGGGTTTGACGTGTTTTTTCATCGATTCCAATTCCTCTTTTATCGGCGACTCAAAACCGATAGCCACGGCATTAATACCTGCCTGGCGCATGGCAATCAACAGTTCGGTATCAAGCGCTTTATCCAATCTGATCTGACAGGTAAGATCAAGCCTCTGGCGGAGGCCGCTCTGGTAATCCCGGAGCATATTACAGAAACGAATAGTTTCCTCCCGCTGCTGCCCAAATAAGTCGTCAACGATAAAAAAATGCCGGGCATCCCGGGTCTCCAGCAGCTGGCTGATATTTTCCAGAAGGCGCTCGGGAGAAGCACACCGCGGCTTGCCTTTGACCGTGCAAAATTCGCAATCCATACCGCAGCCGCGTATCCTTCCCACCGGATAGAGCTTTATTTTCGCGTAGCGCACCAGGGAAAAATCCGGCAGCGGGTACTTATCGAAATCCAGGATAGGTTTTCGCTCCGGCGTAAGCATAACCTGCCCGTTCTTAAGATATGCTATCCCTTTGATCCCGCTTACATCCTTTTTTTCTTTCAACGCGGTCAAAAGCTCCTGAATAGTTTCCTCGGCTTCCCCGAGGATCACATAATCGATCCCCGAACGCAAGGCCTCGCCGATATTCTCTTCCAGAAAATGATGCCCGCCGGCAATAATTACCACGCCCTTTTCTTTATAATACCGGGCAACCTCATAAAGCCGCGGGATAGTGCTGGTCAAACCACCGTATAACCCCACCACATCCGCCGGCCGCAGCTTCTGCAAAAAGCCATGGTCAGCCCCGCCATCGTCTTTCCGGGGCCCGTAAAGCCGGAGATTATTCTCATCGATAACCTCGACATCCCATCCCCCCATTTCATTGACCACGCTGGCCACGCAAACCGGGCCCAGCGCCGTGGTCGTCCGGGCGATGCTCGAATAAATATTGAACGCCGGGAATGCCGGGATCACAATCCGTAAACAATACCTTCTTTTTGCCGTATCAAACATAGACGCTCCTTATATTTCGATCTCACCGATCATTATTCTGTTAACCAAATTGTTTTATTATACCACAAAACGGATACTCTTTGTCAAACATCATTCCTGCGCAGATGCTCCCAGCGCCGCGCGAATAAAAAGAACACCCCCGGGCCAAAGGAAAAAAGCATAACCGATATCCCGAAGGCGATCCCGATAAAAGTCTGCGCCCCCGCACAGCAATAATCCCGGTGGCGGGCCAGTATATGCGCAGGCACCGCTATCAAAAGTTCGAGGATACTGCCTTTAAAAAGGTATCGGCACTGTCTGTTTACCATTCCCGCAGGCTCCATCTTCCTGCTCCAGAGGAAAAAAACACGCGCCCAGAACAGCCAGAGCGACAGAAAAACCGCCAGTATTACCGAGAAACTCCAAGTATCATAGCCGCCTTTTCTTATCGTTTCATTGACGGCCAACACCACGCCGGCAGCCAGCAGCCCCACCATGAACGAAGCCGTCATTACTAACGGTATAATTGTCCTCTTGGTAACCGGCCTCTTTCCGGCAAGTTTCACCGGCACTAACAAGAACGCCGCCTGCGCCAGAGCCGCCACTGCCAGATATCCCCCTCCTCCCCAGGAATCCCGGCCTGAGAAGAAAGATCCCCGTATCTGAGCCAAAAACGCCTGCCACCATGCCGTACCCGGTTCGGGTTCCACCCCGGAAACACTCAGAACCGCCAGCGGCATGAGCACGACGATCAACATAAACACATAGAGCAACACAACAACAATACCCCAGTATTTCATAATCAAGCGGATCCCTCGGCCTAAAGGCCAAGGCTCCCTCCCCGAAGCAAAAAACACATTCCGAAAAGTTCCTATCCCCGGATTGAAAACCGGGGATTTTACGAAGGGGATTAAGAACGGCGGTATTCCTGGTTTTCCTTTTCAAGTTCCTGGATCTTTTGTTTAAGCTCTATCAGCTTCATTTCCCTGCCGACCGCGAATTTATGAAAATCCTCCAGGTCGCGGACCTTCTCTTTCAGCTTTTCTTCCATCTTTTTACTCTCGCTGATATCACGGACAAAAGCCCACATCCCCGCCGGCTTACCGTCACGGTCCTTCAAAAGATAGGTCCTGAGGCTTACCGGAAAAACCACACCATCCTTCCGGATATATTCTTTTTCATAAACATCGGAAAACCCGCGCACATAGACTTGTTCATCAAAGATCTTCTTCTCAAAAATCCGCCATTTTTCCGGAGTTATATCGGAGTATGTTTTCAAAAAAAGCTCCGCATCGGTAAAACCAAGCATCTGCTTATAAGCGGAGTTGGTTTCGATGATAAACCCCCGCATATCGACCATTGCGTACCCGTCGCGGCTGCTCTCGAAAAAACTGTGGTACTTCCGCTGAGCAACATCCAGCATATCGACCATCTCTCTACGCTCGGCATTTTCGCTTTCCAATTCAACCTTTTGCGCAAAAAAGCTTGCGATCATCCGGGCGACATCCCCAAACTCGTCCTTTTTATTTTTCAACGCGTTGATATAACGGGGATTTTCTTTATTTAAAGCCTGAGATATCATCCGTATCGGGATACCGATATAATAATAAATGAAAACAAGCAGAATGAACAAGAGGGATACCATATAAATAACAAACGCCACCACGGTATTCTTCGATAAACGAAAATAATTGGAGATCAACGGAAAACGCACCCGGTAATTAATGAACCCTAAGGGTTTCCCGTCCCAGCCGCGCAGAGGTTGCGTAAAAATAGTTACCGCATTCTTTAACTCGGGCAGGGACAGCAGTTTCGCCTTGCGCGCGTTCTGAGTGATCAGGATATTGCCGGCCAATAAACCGGAGAGATCTTCGATATACGCTTTATCCCATAAGCGGCCCGCTAAAAAATACCCCTGCGGCGGAGTTTGCATCTCATGATCAGTCCCGGGATAGACCGTAGAACCGTATACCAGCAAGAATCCATCATCCACTTCGATAAAAAAAGTACGGGTCCTTTTTTCCTTGAACAGTTTCTGAAAAGCCTCCTTGGGTATCGGCAACTCCTTAAAACCGGCTTCTTTCTTAAAATTATTCGTGGAATATACCAGCGACAAATCACTTCCGTATATCCATGCCGCGTTCGCGTCGAAAGTCGTCAGCGCCGATTCTATGTTCTGCTGAGCCCAGCCCGTCTCAGGCGCCCGGATAAAATTTATCATTGAATCCAAACAGGCGTAATCCAGCACAAACGCTTTAAGCCGCGCGTTCTTAAGAGACATGATCTTTTCGTTACTGATCAGCTTTTCTTTATATGATTCCTGAATAATAACCGAGAGCTTTTCATTTTCAAAAGTGTTGTAATTAAGGTACATGGCAATAAACAAAAGAAGAAACGAAAATAAAAAGAAAGATAAGTTTGTTTGCATTTTCATAGCTTCGCCTTTCTTTAATTTATATAAAGGGCCTTCCCGGATAAAATAATTATACCACTCTCCGCTTAAATGTGGAGTGTTTTAAATATAAAAGGGGGCAGATCACAAAATCTGCCCCCTTTTAACGCGCGTATCCAAAACGCAGGAGAACCCTCTACGGTATAAATATAAACGCCGAGGGAAGAAGTCCGCCATAGCTGTTATTCATGCCCCTCGGCGTCACAGTGCATCTAAGAATTTATTTACCATCGGATGAGAACTTCTTTATAATTTCCGGATTGGCGCAATAATAAGAAAATCCCCAGCTATAAAGGAACTCACAATTATTTCCTTGAGGCATCCCCTCCAACACCGCTAATTCTTCCGTTTCCGGGGTGCCGCTGTTCCTATACCGGAAAAGATGTCTCAGGAACTCCGTTTCCCGGGGATTCATTATCTCCTTGATTTTGCATTTACATTCCATAAAAAAATATTCCTGAATATCCTTTTGCGGTTTTTTCACCGCCGGGTATCTTAGAGTACAACACTTAAAATTAATTAGCAATAAGAATTATGCGGGTAGAAAATAGGTATAAAAAATACTCATTATAAAATCAGATGGGGGACATCCTTAAATCGCTCTTAAGAAAGATGTTAAATTTATATTTTTATTGGATATTCCAAATTTTTCCCTTATATTCCTGCGATGTTTATTAACCGTGAGCAGAGAAATATTCAACATCCCCGCGATATCTTTACCGGAAAAACCATTTTTGATCACATCACAAATCTCGATCTCCCGAGGCGTCAGCTTCGCCCTGTTCTCGGTTATCTTGAGGCCGAAGGAATCAGTCAACGTTTCCAAATTACGCTCGAGCAATTGAATATTTTTCCGGGAAATATCTTTCTTTAAAAGCTTCCGGACAATAGGCAGTATTAATTCATCGACATTGGCCGCTATCTGTTTCTTTATCTTATTCTTTTCGATCTCGATCTGCACTAAAATCTCACTGAGGGCGATATTCTTCTGCTCCAGGACTTCTTTCTGCCTCTCTAAAGCCTCCTGCGCTTTCTTATGCCCGGTAATGTCCCGGATAGTAGCCAGGATCACTTTTTTGTCGCCGAATTCGATCGCATCTGCGTTAAGAAGCACGGTAATGATGCTGTTATCTTTGATTCTGAATCTGGTCTCGAAATTACGCACCTTCCCGTCTTTTTTGAAAAGAGTAATGATATGTTTCCGGACATCAGGATCGGCGTAAAGATCATTCACATTCTTTACCATGAACTCTTCCGGGGTAGAGCCGGCCTGTTCTTGGATAGCATTATTGACCGCGAGCACGGCTCCTTCCAGGGTGGTAATGGCGATCACAATAGGAGCCGCGTCAAATAACATACGGTAACGCTTTTCGCTCTCCACGACCGCTTCCTCAGCCTTCTTGCGCTCTGAAATATCCCTAAAAAAACCTACCATATACGCTTTACCTGAAAAAGCAACCTCGAATTCATTGATATCTACGTAGAAAACGCTTCCGTCATTTTTTTTCACCGGGATATTTTTTGCTATCCCGATCTCCCGCTTTTTTAACCGTTCAAACTGTTCCAAGACATACGGCAGCTCTTCTTTAGGATGGATATCCATAACGCTTAATTTCCGGATCTCTTCCGCAGTATACCCGAGCATTTGCCTTAACATCAAATTGCTATAAACGAATTTTTTGTTTTCCTTATCCACCATGAGTACCCCATCATAAGCGTTTTCGAAGATAGCACGCAGGCGCCCCTCGGATTCGACGAGATTCGTCTCTATTTCATCGCGCCCAGGGATAGATTCCCCCAAACTCAAGCCAGCAATGATTTTGTTTTTTTCATTCTGAGCTTTTAAAAACTTCGTCTTTTTACTCAACAGCTTCTCTCTCTTCCCCATAAAAACACCCTGCACCCCTTATAGAGATTTTACACAACAATACCTTATATTTAGGATTGGTTAAAACGCCTATAAGGAAGAGCACAAGGTTACCTTGTTTCTTCCGGATTCTTTCGACTTATAGAGCGCTTTATCGGCTTTGCTGATGAGATCTTCTTTTGTTTTGGCATAATCCGGGAACGCAGAAACCCCGAAACTCGCGGTGATCTTAAAGGCAGGACCGTTAGGCAAGAATACAGTTGAGGCGACCGCCGCCCGTATCCGCTCGGCAATCTTCCCTCCGCTTTCCAAATCAAGTTCAGGCAGGATTACGACAAATTCTTCTCCGCCATACCGGGCAACAATATCCGACATCCGTATGATACCGGCGATTATTTTGGCGAATTCGCTCAACACCTCATCGCCGGCCTGATGTCCATAAGTATCATTAACCTGTTTAAAATAGTCCAGATCAATCATAATCAGGCAGAGCGCTCTGCGGGTCCGGTAATGCATGCCGACCGCTATCTCATACTCCAACTTACTCTCGAAGAAACGACGGGTATACGCCTTGGAGAGGCCATCGATAACCCCTGCCTCAAACAACTTGGCATTATCGATTGCGGCGGCGAACTGGAACGATATAGTATTCAACAGTTCCAGCTCCAGCGGAGTGAATTCCTTACCGGAACGCTTGGGGCCCAATACCAGCAGGGCAAGCACCCGTTCATTAGAAATAAAAGGAATAAATAGCGTCATCCCCGATGCAACCAGCGCGTCAGAAGTCTCCGGGTTACATTTCCGGGATTCCAGAGTCTCTTTCAAACGGGAAGGATCCACAAACAGCGGTTTTTTTTCCAGGCGTAATTTCTCGATAAAATCATTGTCTATTTCGAAGTATATTTTTTTTGTTGCCACCCCGGGAGTCCCCGCCAAAACCACCGAAATGAGCGAAATTTCGTCTTCGCTGCGCAGAAAAAAAACCGCTTTATCGACATCAACGATTTCAAAAACCAGATTCATCGTAAGTGCCTTTAGTTTTTCGGTATCCAATAGCGCCAAAGAGGCAAATGCTTTGTTGAGCCGCTGAAGGTCAGCGCCTTTCTTCTCCTGCAGATTATCCAATTGTTTGTTTAAAGCCTCACGTTCCCGGGAAAAACGTTCATCGACAAGCGCGAAACTCATTTGAGCGGCAAGCAACTGCAATAATTTCATATACTCGGGCACACGCGACTTATCGGCGATACCTCCCAAAGTTACGACCCCTAAAAGCTCGTTCTTATGCATCAACGGGACAAAAATTTGCGGATCCATGTAAAACCGCATATCGATAAAACTCCCGTCTTCCAGAAAACCAGGAGCTTTATACAGGTCTTCGGACGTACAGGGAATTTTATTTTCTTTGAGTATCTTAACGAAGGCCGCCCCCGTAGAGATATTAACCCTTCGCATGGCATTTTCTTCGCAATTCTTGAATTCCTTAACCGTTAGATAACCCGACTCCTCAAAAAGGACGACTCCGATCCCGGCGCACGTCAGCTCAATAAACATCTGCAGGAATGTTTTACACAAAGTATGCACATCCATCCCGCAAGACATACGCTCAACAGACTTAGACAGGATCGACAGGCCGAACGCATTCCTTTCGCGCTCCTCATTGGCTTCGGCTGATTTCGCGTCAAGGAGTTCACGAGTCTTTACGTTTTTTTTATCTTTACCATCTCCAAAAATAAACATATCTTTTACCTGTAATTTTCCTACTCCCAGCCACTCTGGGAGCCGGCATACCTATTTTATCCCCTCCGCAAAATCCCAGTCTTCAGACCGGGGATAGGAACTTGCGGAATGTGTTTTTTGCTTCGGGGAGGGAGCCTTGGTCTTTAGACCGAGGGGCTCCACTAAATTATATCATTGAAACCCGAAAATCATAATCATAAAAAAGGAGCGCTTTTTCTTATCTATCCATTCCCTTGAACGCTGAATGCCCGGCAATGAGCCGCAGAGCCCGCTTAAGCAGGCTTTTTCCCGGCTCCATACGGTGCCACGGTGACGCGCCTGAAGGATGCGGCAACGGAATAACATCAAAGCAAAGACCATCACGTGTTACTTTGAACCGGCGCCCGATAATTTGATCGAGTTTTTGCAAAGGGAGGAACTGCTCGATAGCCAGTTTGCCCACAGGAATGACCAAGGCCGGCCGCAAAATCGCCAGTTCGCGCTTGAGCCAAAGGGCACAGTTAAACACTTCCTCCGGAGACGGGACACGATCTCCCCCCGTTTGTTTTTTGCCGGGAAAACATCGACACACAGCAGACATATAAATACGAGCGCGGAATTCCTCTTCGTTCAGCCCCGCCGCTTCGCTGAACCAGCCGAAAAGCGTCTTTCCCGCAGTCCAGGCGAACGGACGTCCCAGTTTCGGTTCTTTGTCGCCGGGCGCCTGCCCAACCAGAATAATCCGGCTCAATACCGGCCCGCCGCTCACCACAGGAGGATTCATCCGCGGGCACCGGCGGCACGCCCGCAACCGGTCTACATGCACAGCAAGAAAGTTCTCTCTCTTCATACGATCCATGGACGATTTATTATACCACTGAAGTTTTAAACCGCAAAAGTAAACTCCGTTAAAGAACTTTGTCCTCTAACGGGATAAACACTTTTTCAGGAATAAACCTGCCGTTATCTACGAATCAACGCGACTTCATCCACATACAGAACGATTTCCACCTGATTGGCGACAAGGTCAATCGGCTTATCGGAAACAAGTTCCGTTACCTCAAACTGATATGATCTCAATCCTTTATCAACCCGGCTTAACGAGGTTTTATCATCTCCGGTTCCGGTCCATTTGACGCTTTTCCAATCCCGCTGATAATCATACCGGGTAGAAAACTCCTTGAAATACAACCGTTCTTCCAGCCACTCACCGGGATGCACCATTTTTACCGAGCGCAGTATCTCTCCGTCACCATCAATTACATCGGTAGCTATCTTAACCAGGCCCGCTTTTTGGGGAGCACCTTTTATGGATTCGACGTAGACCTTATAAGAAATACCGATAATATCATCCCAATTCGGGGTTACGGGTTTATTTTCCCAGGCATACTTCTTATCCGCAAGGCCATCACCCGAAGCCAAAAAATTATAGCTGCCCGGCACAAGCTTCAAGGTCAATTTCAGCGACCGGCCGAAAAACGAAGAGCTTTTAGGAGAACTCACCACTGCCAAATTAAAATCCCTGCTGCCGTATTCAACGGTCCGCGCCGCATTCTTCGAATCAAACCGGCTGATCACTATACGCTTCGGATTATTCCCAAATAGAAAAAGAGCCCCTATACCCACAACTACCGCGCACCCCGCAAATGACGCAACAAACCGTACAACCTTTCCCTTTTTCTCTTTCATCAAGTCCTCTTCTCCTGTTTTTGTGGTCCGTTTTTCAGGAATGAAAATAAAGCGAACATCTTTAGAGATTATAACATTTTCTTTCCCGCGCGCATAGTAAAAAAGGGCGCCCCACATTCTTTATGTCATCCAAGCAACATCCGCATCCTTATATTCCTTTTGCCGGGGCGAGACATAAAAAAACATCCCCGGTTCATTTGAAAAAAATGAAAAAATATGGTATGGTTATAGTGTAAGCTGAAAACTTAAGACTTTTACTTACTGAAAAAGGCAAACTAGTAGTAATGCTAGGGCGCAAAGCTTCCGGCCCTCTGTAAAGGGATTGCAAGAGGGTAGCGGTGCTGCCAAAGAGGTAAAAATGCCTCCACCCTAAAGTTCTACCTTTAGGGTTTTTTTATCTAAGCCCCGGCTATGTCTGCCGGGGTTTTTTATTTATATACCTTAATCCAAAGGTTTTACATGATACTTTCAAGAAAGAAACTGAATCGGGCTCTTGTCGTAGGCCAATCCATATTGCAATTCATGTATGGAACTGCCGGCTTTGCCGACAGCCTGCCGCTTGAAAATCAATCTCCTCCTGTTTTTGAGTATGCCGCCCCGGAGGTATGGCGGTATGTTCGTATAGGCCTAACCTACCTGGAAAGCCCGGAGCCCCTTGCCCCTCCTGAAGCCGTGTCTCCGGCATATATACATCCCGACTCAAAAGGATATGGGCCTTATGGATTTACGTTTCCCGCGTATACCGATGTCCAGCGCTCGTATCCTTTTTTTAAGCAATATAGCTGGAATGATATTTTGCGTTTTCAGAAGTTATATGACCTGGCTAATCAGGCATACGCCGATTTACTCCTGAAAAATCTACAGGGATACCTTAATCCCGATTCGACTCATTACGAAATATTTAACGTTTTGCAACAGGCATGGAATTTAGGCTTGCGGGGTTTCAAAAACGGCAGAAGCGTTGTCTCCTCGCGAATTAAAAAAGTCAATGAATACAGGAACTTCGCGACTCTTTTTTTCAGCGTATCCCCCTACAGAACAGCGCAACCCGTATTTTCCTTCCCCTCGCCGTTTTAAATCTATTTACGAGG
>JBAZGE010000001.1:3858-89357 GCA_041653035.1 Candidatus Omnitrophota bacterium | reverse complement strand
AATAACGAAGATGTCTTGTTGTCTTCCTGTTATGCCAATTCTCTCCGTTTGGCCCGGGAACAGGGGATCATCTCCATTGCTTTTCCTTCGATCTCTACCGGGGCCTATCGTTTTCCCATAGCATTGGCCGCTCCCCTTGCCTTAAAGGCCGTCAAGTCGTTCCTTTCAGAGTACCCCGGCGTTTTAGAAAGAGTGATCTTTGTCCTTTTTTCCGAATCCGATCGGGCGCTCTATACCAGTGTGTATAAAACGATCTTTTAACCATGCGTATCAGCAGGAAAGAATTCTATTTTCTCTTCAGCATCGTTGTCCTGGGTATTCTTTTCCGTATGGCCTACCTGGAAGATTACCTTTTAACCAAGGTGTTTCAACCGTTGCCGCTTTCCGACAGTTATTTCTATGCCCAGCGCGCGCAGGATATCATTGCCGGTAAATTCTTGAGCCCGAAAATATTCATCAGTTGGCCCTTGTACGCCTATGTCCTTGCTTTTTTATTCAAGGTCTCCGGCACCAAAATACTTTTTGTGTACGCTATCCAGTTTTTGATGGGAGTGGGGAACGCGGTGGCGGTGTATTTTATCGGGCGCAGGCTGTTTAATCCGGTTGTCGGTTTCTTTTCTTCCCTCCTTTGTCTCTGCTACGGCATATTCATGTTTTACGAGGGGCTGCTTATCTATACCACCTTGTCGTTGTTCCTTAATTCTCTTTTTTTGCTTTATGTCCTGCGAAACACAGAGCAGGTGACTCGGCGAAGATCTTTTCTTGCCGGTGTTTTTCTGGGGGTGTGTACCCTCGTGCAGGCAAATCTGGGGTTGTTCGGGTTGGTTTTTCCGTTCTGGATTATCCGGCACAAAAATGCCGGGTTGAGGCGCGGGATTGCAACGGCAGCGCTGTTTGCGGGAGGGTTTCTTTTGGTGTCCGGTATCGCCGCGGGGATGAATTATATGGCGGATAAAGATCCGGTGCTGTTCTCGCGCAATGCCGGCTTCAATGTTTTCCTCGGGAACAATCCCGAAGCCACGGGGTTATTTTACTGCCCCGCGTATCTCACCGCTACCCAGGAGGGGATGTACCGGGATGCTAAAATTACCGCCCAGATGGCCGCGGGCAGGGAATTGCGGCCCTCCGAAGCTTCCTGGTTTTGGATGGGGCGTGCGATCTCCTTTGTCCGGGAGCAGCCTTTTGCCTACCTGCGCTTATTGGCGCGGAAAATCATGCTTTTGTTTTCTCCCGGAGAATTTTTTTCCGACCCCGAATTCAAATTCGTCTTTCCTTCGGTGCGTATCCTGAAAATCCTCTTTTTTGACCTGCGGCTCATCCTTCCGTTGTCTATCGCAGGCATGGTATTGGCGGCGAGGAAGTGCAAAGGTTGTTTTTTTCTGTACCTGGCCACAGCCGCGGTACTGGCGAATATTCCGTTATTCTTTTTTCAGTCGAAACTGCGCATCGGCGCGGTGCCGTTCCTGGCGGTATTCGCCGGCTATGCGGTTTATTCCGTGGGGAACAAATTCCGGCAGAAAAAAATAACAGCTGCTTTATTGCTGACTGCCGGAATAACGCTATTCGGTTTTTTTCTCGCTCGCCCTTTTCCCGCGGGGAAAGTTATTGCATCCGAAGACGCAGACACTGCTTATCGCGGTCATTTCGACACCGCGATGTATTATGAAACAAAGGGTGATTATGTCCGCGCGCTCGAAGAGCTGCAGCTGGCGGGGGATCTGCGGCCGGAGAATCACCACGTTCTCTTTTGTCTGGGGGTGGCATCATATCAGCTGAAGGATTTTAAGTCCGCGGAGGATTATTTTAATCGGGCCATCAGGGCGTTTCCGTTGTATATCGACGCCCATTA
This sequence comes from Candidatus Omnitrophota bacterium, assembly GCA_041653035.1. GTDB lineage: Bacteria > Omnitrophota > Gorgyraeia > Gygaellales > Profunditerraquicolaceae > JAQTZX01. Next base: position 87,508 of record JBAZGE010000001.1, on the reverse strand, counting down.
TAATCTGGGATTCCTGTTTAATCAGCAGGGGCGTTTTGAGGAGGCGGCAGCGGTTCTGCGCACGGCGGTGTATTTTGATCCCGATGATCCCGGATCCCGGTTTGAACTTGCCGGGGCTTATGAGGGGATGAAAGATTTTGAAAAAGCGAGGGCGGAATTACGGCAGGTTCTTTCCCGCGGCACGGCATTGAGCCCTGCGGAGAAAAAACTGGCGGCCCGGAAACTTTCTGTTTTACGATGACCCGCGTCCCCCCTCTCTAAATGTAAACCTATTTTTATTAATGGTTGACATTTATCCGCCATTTTCTATAATATCCGTATGCGAAAACCGGTATACGGATTGTGGGGAATGGTTTTTTTTACCCTGTCTGCGGGCCAGGGCGCGGGATGGTGCGCGGAGCGTCTTCCGGGGGATTTAGTCCCCATCGTTATCTTGAAAAAAAAACCCGCCTTCACGCAAGACTATTCAATAGATTCTCTCTCTTTTAAAAATTCCCCGTTTACCGCTCCTTTTGAGTCTCTGTCCGCGGTGCCGGTGGATTTGCAGAGCCGTTCCCTCCGGGGAGGCGTGCAGACGGATTTTTCCCTGCGGGGGGCCGACTTTCAGGGCACAGCCGTGCTTTTGAACGGCCAGCGCATCAATGACCCTCAGACCGCTCACTATAATTCTGACATTCCGCTTACGAAAGAAGATATTGAAAAGATCAGGGTGTTCCCGGGAGGCGGTTCATCGCTCTTCGGCCCTGATGCCATCGGCGGGGCCATCCAGGTTATACCGAAAAAACCGGCATGCCGGGAACTGATCGCGGAATCTTCCGGCGGCGGCCATAATACGGCATCGTTTTTGCTCAGCGCCGCGGAAAAGACGGATGTCCTGGGGGCGAGGCTTTCAGTTGAACAGGCGTCCAGTTCCGGATTTTACGAGGATACCGATTTTAAGACCGTTACGGCCGCGGGAAGCTCCTGGCTTGATCTGCCGCAGGGAGAGGTATACGCGATCACGGGGTATCAAAAAAAGGCTTTTGGCGCGTATGATTTTTATACGCCGGGCAGCGGGTATCTGTCCCGGGAAGAAACAGAGACCATGCTGTGCTCTGTCGGAGGAGATGCATATGTTTCCGGGATAAAGATACAGCCGGCTTTTTTATGGCGCCGGCATTTCGATACATTCATTCTGGACAAGAGCCGGGCGCGCAGTACGTATGAAAGCCGGCATCGTACCGATGTATATGATCCCTCGGTATACATCGAGAAAGAAGCCGCTGCCCTGGGCACGGCAGGGGTGGGGCTGGCATCCGGAGCGGATGATATCGATTCGAGCATCATGGGTTCCCGCCGCAGGTACCGGCGCAGTATTTTTTTTAAAGATAACAAAGAGATAACCCCGGATATAACTGCGGGATTTTCCGCGCGCCGGGATGATATCGGCGCCCTTCGCCGGTTGTATTCCGCAGCCATGAGCCTGCGGAGCGCGTTTTCTCCGGGGCATGCGATACACGTTGGCCTCTCGCGCAGTATCCGCGCTCCGTCGTTCACCGAATTGTATTACGCGGATCCGACCACGCGCGGTAACGAAGAATTATCTGCGGGAAAGGCGGTGACCTATCAGTGCGGATATGATTATAGGCGGGACCGGGTATCGGCCGACGCTACGGCGTTTTTCCGCGCAGAGCGCGGAGGGATTGATTGGGTAAAAAAAGCGGATGCCCCGGGCCCGTGGCGCGCAGAGAACATCGGCGGGGCCGACGTTTTTGGATTGGAAGCCCATTGTGGCGCGCGGAGTTTTTTCCCGGGCCTCGATTCGGATCTGTATTACACGTATCTTAATAAAATTGTTCAGGATGACGGGTATCTGTATAAATACGGCCCTAATTATATACGCCACTTGGTGAATGTTTCTCTCTCTATGCCCCTGCCCCTCTGGACGCAAAGCATTGTTTTTATCTATAAAAAGAAACCGGGAAGGCGCGGGTGGCTGCTGGCGGATCTTCAACTGAGCCGGGGTATTGCCCGGAACGGCACCTTGTTTGTAAAGGCCGCGAATGTGCTCAACGTGGAATACCAGGAGATCGAAGGCATCCCTCAGCCGGGCCGCTGGATCACCGCCGGGATCAGGGCTCAATGGTAATAACCCCGCATTTTCCGCTCGCTACAAACCTCCTCTTTTGGTATAATAATCCCATAATGGAAAATCAAGAAAGTATCGAACAGTGCATGAGTATTTTTAAAAAATACCTTCACATCTCTTCTTTTTACGCGCAAGGCCATCCCCTTTTTGTGAAAGCCGCGGGCGATTTTAAAAATGAGCTGGACCCATTGTTGTTTTTCCTGAAACGTCTGCGTATCGGCATCGCTTCTTCATTTTTGCTCGTTGGCGAGACGAAGTATAATAAGCCTCAGTTTCAGGAATTGGCGAAACGGCTGCATGTACGCCGGATCAAGGCCGTTGAGCTCAGCAACGGCATAACGTCCATGGAACTGGGAGTTCTGTTGAATATTTCCTCCGTTCCCGCCAAGGATCTCCGCCAGCAGGGGGGATTAGCGCGTTTTTTTCGGAAAGAGGAAATGGGGCACTTGGTGATCGAGGAATTGGATTATTCCGATCTTTTGAAGGCGAACACCGGGGAATATAAATATATCTGGATGTATCTCTTAAGCGACTCGGTGGAAAACAAAGACGAAACCCAGGTGAATGATCTTTCGGAAAGCTTCGGCAAGATGATGGGGTATTTCTCTCTCAAGGAATTTCTCGAGAATAACGAACTGAAGGAGAATCTCCAGCGGTTTTTCGACCATCTTCGGGAGCACGACAGCCGGCGGTTCACCTCTTGCCTGGGAGAGATGACTAAACATATATCCCGGAGCGGTACGGGGATCTCTTCTCCCGACCTGGCTAAGATCAAGGAGTTTTTTGACAGGTTTAAGCCGGAGGATATTGCGCAGGTATTGGTTGATGAGATCTCGAACACCGAGGAATTCGATGCCATGAGCTTTGAGATCTTCTCAAAAGTCGTCGATCCTCAGAAACACGCGCAGGTTGCTTCTTATGTCGCGCAGAAGATCGGCGCGCCTTCCATCGATAATAAACAAAGGATCATAAACCGTTTGCAGAAACTATTTTCTGTTTTCGACACATCTTCGGTTTCGGATATTTACCGAAACACGCTCGCGTCGTATTTAAAGAATATTTCTTTTGAAAAGATCTTTGCTTTTGACCGTGAACACGCCCGGACCAATTACCGGATGATTTTGCTGAACCTGTGTGTTCAGGAACAGAATGATGATAGGCTGAAGGAAATTATTGCCGCAGTCCGGGAATCGTTCCAGCCGGGGAGCAAAGGTTTGGATTTTTTGTACGTTACCAGGCTCGTGGACGGCATTAAGCATAAGAAAACACAGTCTCCGCAGGCCGCCGCCCTTTTCTCGGGGCTGGAAAAAGATATCGCTGTTTTCGTTGAGAACGGGATATGGGATGAAGGGTTCCCCCCGGAATTGGGATATCTCGCTGATGCCCTGCAGTCCAGCGCGCTGGGACTTGAAACATATCTGCACAAAATTTTCACTGACCGCCGGGTGAGCGCCTTGATCCTGAAACTATTCCTGAGGTTTTTTTCCGGCAGCCTTTCTTTATTTTACTCCCGGCTCGATACCGCGTATGCCGATATTGAATTCGTCGAACGCGTAATGAGAGGCTTGCGGGCCGTGGATGGCCCTCAAGCGCTGGAGGTATTAGAGCATGTGTATCGATTTTCCGGCGCTTATCTAAAAGTAGAGGCGATACGCGCGATGCGGGACATGAAGGTTTTTGATAAATCATTCCTTTTGTCGGTGCTGCGGGAGGGCGGCGCGTTCTTGAAACAGGAGGCTCTTCTGTCGCTGTCCCGGGAAGAAACAGCGCGGCGCGCGGCTTTTGAAGAGCTTTTCTTTATGAAGAACCCGTGGGGGACAAAAAATAAGATCATCATGGAGAATATCTCGGTAGTAGAAGGGCTGGATCTGCGGGCTGCGCGGGAATATCTCGTTTTTCTGACCAAGAAATTTTCTTTGTGGGACTGGGATGTAAAAAGAAAAGCCGGAAAGGTGCTTCGGTTATGGAACTCATAGAAAAGGTTAAACAGTTAATCCTGGATATGTCCGCTTCCTTTCAGATGGTCAGGCTGTATTCCGGCGCGCACGCGAAATTCGAGGCCTCCGTTGACAAGATACGCCAGTCCCTGCAGGAAATCTTCAAAGAGAGGAATGAGGTTGTGGTGGGTATTATCGGGGAAGAAGTGGTTTTTGAAAAAGAGATATTTTTTGAATTGAGCAAAGCCGCCCTCCCGCTTATACTCAACTTAAAGGCCCGGGAGATCGAGAAGATCATTTTTTATCAAGGGGTGAGCAAAGAAGACCTGCATAAGTTTATTGTATTCGTAGTCAATATTAATAAGGACCAGGTCAAAAGGGCGCCCCAGATTTTTCTGGATGAATTAGGCGTCAAAAATATTTCGGCCGGATCCGTGCAGTCTTCCGTCGCTGCCAGCCAGGGCGATAAGGCGGCGAAGGTAAATCCCGCCGGCACGCAGGTGAATTCCTATGAGTATTTCGCGTCGCGGTTTTCCGAGTATCAGGAAGCCCTTTTCAATAACGCGGCTATAGATAAAATGGCGCTCAAGGTAACCATGTCCAATATGGTGGACAATATCGCCGATCTGTACCGGGGGATTATGAAATTGGCTTCTCTTAAAAGGCACGACAGTACCACTTTTTTGCATATTATGAATGTTTCCGTGTTGGTGATGTATTTTTCCGCCAAACTCGGTTTTTCCAAAGAAGAAGTATCGGAGATCGGCGCGGCCGCGCTTTTTCACGACACCGGCAAGATTTATATCTCGCGTAAGATTATCGATAAACGGGATAAATTGTCCGATGCGGAATTTGCCAATATCAAGAGCCATAGTCAGTTGGGAGCGGCCCTGCTTCTGCGTTATACGGAAAGCCTGGGGGATTTGCCGGTTTTGGTTGCCTTTGAACACCACATGCGGTATGACTTAAAGGGGTATCCCAAGGTTGATTTTCCCTATAAGCCGCATATCGCCGCTCTGATCGTCGCCATATGCGATGTGTATGACGCGCTCTCGCAGAGGCGGAGTTATAAAGCCGATTATCCGCCGGAGGCCATATACAAAATTATGAGCCGCGATCGGGGGGCCGGATTTGACCCGGATTTGCTGGATGCGTTCTTTCGTATTATGGGGGTCTGGCCGGTGGGAACGCTGGTATGTTTGAACGACGGGCGGATCGCCGTGGTGCGGCAGGAAAATGAGAGGGAAATATTCAAACCTCAAATAGAAGCCGTTTATCCCCGGGAGAAACGGGAGATGATCGATTTGCAGGACCGGAAAGACATAGAGATCGAGCGGTCCTTGAATCCTTTTTCGGAAGGAAAAACGTATCTGCATTTGATTTAGTTCGTGTGTCCGCGGGGAGTGATACGCGATACGAAACAATTGAAATCGGAGGTTATATGCAGGCTATCTTGAATCGCCGCAGTATTCGCAGGTATTCGGAGAAACCCGTTTCCCGGGAAATAATCAAAGAATTACTGGAGGCGGCGATGAGCGCTCCTTCAGCGGGTAATGAACAGCCCTGGCAGTTTGTAGTGATCGATAACCGTCAGGTATTGGCTGAAATACCTAAAATCCATCCCCACGCCGGGATGGTTAAAGATGCCCCGGCGGCGATCCTGGTATGCGGGGATCTGAAAAAAGAAGTCCATAAGGGTTTTTGGGTCCAGGATTGTTCCGCGGCCGCGGAGAATATCCTTATCGCGGTGGCGGAAAAAGGGTTGGGGGCGGTTTGGGTGGGATTTTATCCCGAAGGAAACCGGGTTACCGCGGCCCGTAAGCTCCTGGGTATTCCCGAATACGTTGTTCCGTTGGCGTTGATCCCGGTGGGGTATCCGGCGCAGGAATTGCCGCCGGCAAACCGGTTCGACGCGGCAAAAATACACTATAATACATGGTGAGGCCATGCTGAATAAAATAATATTACCGATTTTTCTTTTAACTACGGCTGTCACTTTTTTTACGCGTAATAATATCACGGAGGTTAATTCGATCGCGCCGGAAGTCCTCTTACAGCCTTTCCAAGAGAAGCCTTATGTCACAGCGCCCATACGTTTTGAAAGGGACGGTTATCGGTATGAATTGACCCCGTTGTATGATTATCAAATCAGCGGCTTGCTGGTCAGTAAAATGGATTATAAGTTCTTCAGTATTTATAAGTCCTCCAGCGTGTTTCCCCTGGATGTGTGCCTCTTGTGGGGCAGTAACGTGGGGAACAGGGTGTATCAATATAAAAGGATCCGTTTCGTTCAGGATTGCCGCTGGTGTAATGTGGAATGGTGGGGGGATATTACATTCAATTTCAATGAAATTTCCAACAATCACCTGATTTTTAAGGAGCCCCGCCTTGAAAGCCTGGCGAGGAACCTGGTTTCCGGGGATCAGATACAGATAACCGGCAAACTGGTCAATGTAAAGGCGCACAGTCCGGGCAAGAACGAGGCGTTTAATCCGTCCGATTTACAATGGAATACCAGTATTGTCAGGAACGATACCGGCGCAGGCGCCTGCGAGATCGTGTATGTGGAAGGCATCCGGATATTGAAGAAAGCCAATCTTATTTCCCGCGCCCTCTTTCAGACCGGGTTTGCCGGGATCATTGCCGTCATTATTTTAAATGTTTTCCGTTTCTTCATGGGCCGCGCAGTTCCCCGTTGATCGCGCCTCCTCAGAAAAAACTTTTAATAATTCAGTTAGATTTTTCCTTTTGGCGCGTCTATTGATAATGAGAAGCCGCAACGAAACCTGTTTTGGCAAATCCAGGAGGGATGTATGATAACTGCTCATGGTGCTATACGAGATCTTCCGCGCGCTGTGCGGCCGCGGGAAAAATTATCCGAATACGGGCCGGGAAGGCTGACGAATACCGAGCTCCTGGCGATCATTCTGGGCAGCGGAAAAAAAGGCCGGAATGTTCTGTCGATCGCGGAGAATATTCTGCACCGCTTCGGGACCAAGCTGTTGCCCGAGGCGAGCGTCCGGGATCTCATGCTTGTACCCGGCATTGGCAGGGCGAAGGCCTGCGGGATCGCGGCATGTTTTGAACTTGCCCGCCGCCTGCTGAACGATAAAAAGACGGGGATCGGGCAGATAGTTTCTCCGGAGGATGCCTTCAGGGAATTACGGGACATCCGTTTCTTGAAAAAGGAACACTTTGTGGTCCTTTTTTTGGATACGCGGAACCAGGAGATAAAAAGAGAGGTGGTTTCGATCGGTTCTTTGAACGCCAGCCTCGTGCATCCGCGGGAGGTCTTTGAGCCGGCGATAAAAAATCTGGCCGCGCAGGTCATCATTGCCCATAATCATCCTTCCGGAGATCCGGAGCCTTCGGAAGATGACCTTGCCATTACCAGGAGGCTTCAAGAAGCGGGGGATGTTTTGGGTATAGAAGTGCTGGATCATATCGTTGTTGCCGGAGACCGGTTCTTGAGCTTTAAAGAGAAGGGGTTGATGAAGATTTGAATCCGACCGTAGGGGCACGGCATGCCGTGTCCCTACGGCGAATTCCGCAGACGATTTTTTTCGTTCTCGGATTCGGACATGGAAAGATTTGACTTGAAGAGGCGGCGTGGTATAATTTCAAAATGGCACGGAAAACAAAATTATTGGTAACAGGAGGGGCTGGTTTTATCGGGAGCGAATTCATCCGTCAGGCGGTCTGCCGGGGGTATGCGGCAGCCGTGGTAGACAAGCTTTCATACGCGGGGGATGCGCTGCGCCTGGCTGAGGCGGGTCAAGCGTGTTCTTTTTTTCGGGCGGATATCTGCGATGCGCGCAGGGTCGAGGAGATCTTTAAAAAAGAAAAACCGGATATAGTCCTGCATTTTGCCGCGGAAACCCATGTTGACCGGAGTATCCTGAACAGCGGGGCTTTTATAAAGACCAATGTACAGGGAACGCAGGTGCTTTTGGACGCATCGAGAAAAAGCGGCATACGTAAGTTTATCCATATTTCAACCGACGAGGTATACGGCGATATTCATACGGGGCAATTTTACGAACATACCCCGTTTAATCCCAGTTCTCCGTATTCCTCAAGCAAGGCGGCGGCCGACCTGTTGGTCGGGTCGTACGTCCGGACGTTCGGTTTTCCGGCGGTTATCCTCAGGCCGTCCAATAATTACGGGCCGTGGCAGTATCCCGAGAAATTCATTCCGGTGATCATATATAAAGCTTTGAAGAACGAAAAAATCCCGGTATTCGCCAAAGGGTTGAACGTGCGCGAATGGCTGTATGTTTCGGATTGCGCGGAGGCGATCATGAAGGCCGTGCAAAAGGCCCGTCCGGGAGAAGTGTATAATGTGGGTTCAGGGAATGAGCGGAAGAATATCGAGGTGGCCCGGAATATCCTGGATATGCTCGGCAAGCCGCATAGCCTGATCGAATTCGTCGCCGACCGCCCGGGGCATGATTTCAGGTACAGCCTGAATTTTTCCAGGATAGAACAGGATCTGGGATGGCGTCCGGGTACATCTTTTGAAGAAGGCTTGGTTAAAACGGTGGATTGGTATGTAAGGCATGTGGCCTGGCTGGAGCACAAAGTCTTTTCTTTGAAGAAGTACTGGAAAAAGGTGTATAAAAAAACGGTCAGAAATACCGAAAGTAACTCTTTTAACAGGCGCAAAAACGCTTGAAAAGTATCCTGTTTCATGGTAGCCTAAATAGATTCTATTCGCTTTCTTTTGTTCAATCCCCTTCGTAAAATCCCCGGTCTGAAGCCCGGGGATTTTGTGGAATGTGTTCTTTGCTTCGGGGAGGGAGCCTTGGCCTTTAGGCCGAGGGGCTCCGCTCAATCGATACCGGGAGGCTCTTATGAAGGGTATTATTGTCTTCTACTCGTATTCCGGGAATACCGGAAAAACGGCTTCTTTGCTCGCTGAATCTTTGAAAGATCAGGGGGATATTCAACTTTGTGAACTCAAGTCTCTGGATGAATCCGGTTCGTTCTTCAGGCAAGCGGCTCGTGCTTTTGGGCGCGCCAGAAGCGTGCTTCCGGAGATGGATTTTAACCTTGGGCCGTATGATGTGATTTGCATGGGGACTCCGGTATGGGCGTTTGGCCCGGCGCCGGCAATGAATACCTATTTAGACCGGTGTTCCGGCCTGGAAGGGAAAACCGTGGTTTTGTTTACGACCTACGGCAGTGGAACCGGTAATGGCCGTTGCCTCGATTATATGCAGAATATCCTTACCGGTAAAGGCGCGAAAGCTTTTAAACGATTTTCAATCCCGCAGGTCAAGGTTAATGACCGCGAATATGCTCTTTCAACCATAAAACAAGCGCTCAACCTTGGCAGCCGCGGCTAATTTGCGGCCCCGTGTTGTTCTCATAACTGAAAACTGACAACCGACAACTAAATTTGCCCCTGTAGTCCAATGGATAGGGCACTGGCCTCCGAAGCCAGTTGTACAGGTTCGACTCCTGTCAGGGGCGAAAATTTTTGCCCGCGGTAAAATTTTAGAGCAATCGAAAATAGAAAAACTAATATAGTAAAAATTCGATTGCGGTCAAATCCAGACGCTCTATTTATAAAACAAAATAAAATATGCGGAAGAAGATCGTAGGAGTAATAGGGGGACATAGTTGTAATCAAGATGTGGAGCGTATGGCCCAAAAGCTCGGTAAAAAATTAATAAAAGTGGTTGATTTTATTGTTTGTGGCGGATTAAGTGGAGTGATGAATGCAATTTGTTCTGGATTTAAATCTGTTGGCGGGACCACTATAGGTATTATTCCGGGGTATCATAAGAATGATGCCAATCCGTTTGTAGATGTGGTGATTCCTACGGGAATGGGCCTGGCACGGAATGTTATGGTCGTTAAAAGCGCAGATGTGGTAATTGCTTTGCCTGGGGAAGCAGGAACGCTTTCAGAGATCGCCTATTGCCTGCAGTTTGGGATACCCGTAGTTGGTTTAGTCCCCGAAAATCTTGGCCAGGAAGGTTCTTTAACTGCAAAATTCCTTGGTAAGGTAAGTTTGGACGATATCCCGGGTATTATCCGGGTTCATACGGTTGAAGAGACAGTGGAAGTTGTAAAAAAAATCATTAAAAAAAGTCGATAAGATTTTAAGAGCTGGAAACTCGCGGCTGGAGACCGACAATTACGGTAAGAAGGAGTTTATGGATGAAAGCGATCTTAATGCTTGAAGACGGGAAAAGTTTTTTCGGGGAATCCCCGGTTGGCTCGGGGGAGAGCGTGGGTAAGGTAATTTTAAATACTGCGGTTGTGGGATATCAGGAGAGTATGACTGATCCGGCTAATGCCGGCAGGATCGTAGTGTTTACCTATCCTCTGATTGGGAATTACGGCGCTGCGCCAAAATTCAACGAATCGAAAAAGTCGTGGGCCCGGGGAGCAGTGATAAAAGAGCAGTCGCGCATCTTTTCCAATTGGCAGGCAAAGGGGAGTTTTAACGATTTCGCGAAAGAAAACAATCTTCCGGTGATTTCCGGAATAGATACCCGTTCTCTGGCCGTGCATATCAGGCAAAAAGGGGAAATGGCGGGGATTATTTCTTCCGAATGTTTCGAGCCCGGGGATTTGCTGGCGAAATTAAACGCGGAATGCAAAAAACAGCCGGCAAGTTTATTGCCGGATATTTCCGTTTCTATGAAAACGATGCCGTCCCGGGAAAACCCGAAATCGAAAAGGATCGCGGTTTTGGATTTAGGCATGACCAATAGTATGGCCAAGCAGCTGCGGGACGCCGGGTTCTGCGTCACTCTTTTTCCTCATGACGCTCTGTCAGCGGACATCCTTTCTTCGAAACCGCGCGGCATTATTATTTCCGGCGGTCCGGAGGACGATCCGGCACTGGAAAATGCCGCCCGGAATATGCACGGGCTGCCGGGGAAGATCCCTCTCTTGGGGATCTCCGCGGGGTTTCACGTGATAGCGCGCGCCTGCGGCGCCAAGATAACAAAAATGAAGCTGGGGCATCACGGGGTGAATTATCCGGTGTATAATCCGGTTTCCCATAAAAGCGAGATTACCGTTCAAAACCATTCTTCCGTTGTCGATCCGGAATCATTATGCCGGAACAAAGATTTCAAGATCACCGGGTACAATCTGAATGACCGCACTATCGAAGAGGTGGAAAACAAAAAATTGAAAATTATCGGCGTACAGTATGAGCCGGCCAGTCCGGGTTTTGACGAAGTCAATCCGGTGTTTGACAGGTTTATGAAATATTGTGTTTAATCCGGGATTTGCATCAGGTTAATAACTGCAAAGGAGTTAAGAATGCCGCGCCGCAAAGATATCAAAAAAGTCCTTATGATCGGTTCCGGCCCCATTGTTATCGGACAGGCCTGTGAATTCGACTATTCGGGATCGCAGGCTTGCAAAGCTTTAAAAGAAGAGGGTTATTATACCATCCTGGTTAATTCCAATCCCGCGACTATTATGACCGATCCGGGCATGGCCGATGTAACTTATATAGAACCGCTGTCGGTTGAAATGGTTACTAAGATCATTGCCAAGGAACGTCCGGACGCGATCTTGCCTACTCTTGGCGGGCAGACGGGGCTGAACCTGGCTTTCTTTCTGATGAAAGAGGGTATCTTGAAGAAGTACGGCGTTGAATCCATCGGAGCATCGGTGAAGGCCATATCGTGTGCCGAGGACCGCGAGCTTTTTAAAAAAGCCATGCAGGAGATCGGCGTGGGCATGCCCAAGAGCGGCATTGCCGTTTCCGCCGCCGAAGGAATGAAAATCGGTTTGGAGATCGGATTTCCCCTGATCCTGAGGCCGGCGTATTGCCTGGGAGGCAGCGGCGGGGCAACCGTGTATAACCGGGAAGAACTTGAAAAATTTATTGCCAAAGGGCTGGAGGCCAGCCCGGTGCACCAGGTGCTCGTTGAGCAGTCCGTGCTGGGATGGAAAGAGATCGAGTTTGAGGTGATGCGCGATTGCGCCGACAACGTTATCATTATTACCTCGATGGAGAACGTGGACCCCATGGGGGTTCATACCGGGGATAGTATGGTGGTGGCCCCCAGCCAGACCTTGACCGCGGAGGAATACAAAAATTTCGTCAATCTTTCAAAAAAGATTATCAGGAAAGTGGATATTACGGGCGGCGGGGCGAATATACAATTCGGACAGAATCCCCGGAACGGGCACATCGTCATTATCGAAGTGAATCCCCGGCTCTCCCGTTCATCGGCGCTGGCTTCCAAGGCGACCGGGTTTCCTATCGCCCGGGTGGCCACGAAACTCGCGGTTGGGTTTACCTTGCCCGAGGTCGTCAATCAGATCACCGGAAAGACCACTTCATTTTTTGAACCCACCGTGGATTACTGCGTTTTTAAGATCTGCAGGTTCACTTTTGAGAAATTCCAGGCCACCGAGCGGGTTCTCAATACTTCCATGAAGGCGGTGGGAGAAGCGATGTCCATCGGCAGGAATTTTCGCGAGGCCCTGCAAAAAGGTATCCGTTCCATGGAGATATCCCGGTTCGGTTTCGGCGCGGACGGCAAGGATACGATCACCGATGAAATGCTTAAGAATCCCGGCGGAGAATTGTTGAAACACATCAAGGACAAAATACGCATTCCTAATGATGAGCGGATATTTTACCTGCGCTATGCGCTCAAGGCGGGTTTTTCTATACAGGAGATTTATGATCTTTCCAAGATCGACCACTGGTTCCTGGACAATATGCTGCAGCTGGTGGAGATGGAGGGGGAGATCAAGAAGTTCCGGAATCCCCGCCTGGAAGATGAGATAAAGATCCCCTCGGACTTGCTTCTGCGCGCCAAGCGCGATGGTTTTTCAGACCGCCAGCTGGCGTTTTTATTGAACTCACCGGAAAACGCGGTTCGTGAATACAGAAAAAAACAGGGAGTGAAAAACGTCTATAAACTGGTGGATACCTGCGGCGGCGAGTTTCATGCCGAACAGCCGTATTTTTATTCCACCTATGAAACCCAGGATGAATCCCGGGTAAGCAAAAATAAAAAGGTGGTTATTTTAGGCGGAGGCCCCAACCGGATCGGGCAGGGCATCGAGTTTGATTATTGCTGTTGTCACGCCGCGTACGCGCTCAAAGAGAAAGGCATAGACAGCATTATGATCAATTGCAATCCGGAAACCGTATCCACGGATTATGATACTTCCGACCGCCTGTATTTTGAGCCATTGACCCTGGAAGATATTCTGAATATCATCGAGATCGAAGATCCCCTGGGGGTTATCGTTCAGTTCGGAGGACAGACTCCCCTTAATCTCGCATTGCCGTTGTTGAAAACCGGGGTGCATATCCTGGGCACCAGCGCGGATAACATCGATATTGCCGAGGACCGGAAAAGATTTCAGCAGATGCTGCATTCTCTGGGGTTGCTGCAGCCGGAAAACGGAACAGTTTTTGAATTCGAAGCGGCAAAACAAGTAGCCCAGAGGATCGGGTATCCTGTTCTGGTCAGGCCTTCGTATGTATTGGGAGGCAGGGCTATGGAGATCGTCTACGATGAAGGTACCCTCGAAAAATTCATTGCCGAGGCGGCTAAGGTTTCCGGTGAGCATCCGGTGTTGATCGACAAATTCCTGGAGGATGCCATAGAAGTGGATGTGGATGTGATCGGGGATGGGGAGACGTTTGTGATCGGCGGGATACTGGAACACATCGAAGAGGCGGGGATCCACTCCGGCGATTCGGCTATGGCGCTTCCGCCGTTTTCGCTCTCCGGAGAGATACTGCAGAAGATCCGGGAGGCGACCTATAAGATGGCCCGGGAATTACAGGTTAAGGGTCTGATGAATGTTCAGTACGCGGTCAAAGATGATAAAGTATATATCCTGGAGGTTAATCCGCGGGCTTCGCGCACCGTGCCGTTCGTGTCTAAGGTGATCGGGGTTCCGCTGGCCAAATTAGCGACCAAGATCATGTTGGGCGAGAAACTAAAGGATTTGGGTTTTACGGAAGAGATTGTCCCCCGGTATGTGGCGGTTAAGGAATCGGTTTTTCCTTTCAACCGTTTCCCGGGTGTGGATGTTATCCTGGGGCCGGAAATGAAATCGACCGGAGAAGTTATGGGTATTGACGCTGATTTCGGAAGGGCATATATCAAAAGCCAGATCGCCGCCGGCCAGAATCTGCCCCGCAAGGGGAATGTTTTTATCTCTGTCAGAGACCGGGACAAACGGGCGGTTGTTTTTATCGCCAAGAAACTGAAGGATCTCGGGTTTAATATTCTCGCGACTTCCGGTACCGCGGTTGCCCTGGAAAAAAGCGGTATCACGGTGACCATACTTCCGAAGATCGCCGAAGGAAGGCCGAATGTGCTCGATTTGATGAAGGATGGAAATGTCCAAATGGTCATTAATACTCCCTCGGGAAGGATCCCGCGCCAGGATGAGCTTCAGATCCGTTCCCAGGTAGTGTTGTATAATATTCCGTATACCACCACTTTATCGGGCGCGCAGGCAACCGTGAACGGGATAGAGATTTTTCTGAACCATGACCTGGAGGTGAAATCCCTGCAGGAATACCATAAAAGTATGAAAGGCCGGAAGATCTCTTCCGTGAAACCTCAGTCAAAAAAAGAAAATCCGTTGCGGGTTTAGGAGGATGATGGTTTTATGGAGAGAATCGGCCTAAAAACGTATTCAAGAACGGGTCTGGTCGATATAACCGCGGAGGTCCAGCGGATAGTAGATAAAAGCAAAATAAGCGGCGGTATTTGTTTTGTGTTTTGCCCGCATACCACCGCCGGCCTGACTATTAACGAGAATGCGGATGCCGCGGTAAAAAAAGATATTACGGATACGCTCAATAAACTTATTCCGGCAAATGCCGGGTATGCGCATACCGAGGGTAATTCGGATGGGCACATTAAATCTTCGTTGTTTGGTTCTTCGGTGAATGTGTTTGTTGAAGGCGGACGCTTAGCCCTGGGGAACTGGCAGGGGATATATTTTTGTGAAAGCGACGGTCCGCGGATGAGAGAAGTCTGGGTGAAAATAGCTCATAGTTCGTAAATGGTGACGAGAAATGCCCGAATTGCCGGAAGTCGAGACCATAAAAAGAGATTTGAAAAAGGCGGTGGTCGGTAAGCGGATAGCCGAGGTCTGCGTGTACAATCCGGCGGTGATCCGGTTTCCGTCCGTGGATAAATTCAAAAAAGGGCTTGTCGGCCTTGAAATAACGGATATCCTGCGTAAAGGGAAGGTTTTGATCCTGGAGTTGTCGAATGGGAAAGCGCTGGTTATTCATTTGAAAATGACCGGGCAATTGGTTTATCCGGGCAGCGGCCGGGGGAGCCGTTTGAGTTTCCGTTTCGCGGACGGCCGGATAATGGATTTTAGCGACCAGCGCCTGTTCGCTGAGGTGCGGCTTCTGGATGACTGGCGTTCATTGCGTTTCATTCAACAGCTCGGCCCCGAACCGTTTGACTTAACCCCCGAAGATTTCAAGGAAAAACTGGGAACGAAAAGAACAAAAATAAAACCTCTTCTGATGGAGCAGGATTTTATCGCCGGCATAGGGAATCTGTATGCGGCGGAGAGTTTGTTCCGGGCCGGGATCCATCCGGCGCGGCCGGCGTGTTCTCTTTCCGGCGAAGAAAAGGAGAAACTGCTTCTGGCCATAAAAGATATTTTAAAAGAGGCGGTGAAGCACGGAGGATCTTCCGTGGATACGTACGTGCGCCTGTCGGGGCGGAAGGGCAGTTTTAAGTCGCGGCATAAGGTGTACGGCAGGGAAGGCGAACGGTGTTTTTGTTGTAAAACACCGGTTAAAAGAATTTCATTGGGCGGGCGGGGGACTTATTTTTGTCCCCGATGTCAACGATAGTATCCGCGCGCGTAACCGGCGGTATTTATTCATCTTCAAGGGGTATAAAAAGTATGAAGAAGCGTCTTAAGATAAACGGCGTGATCATGGTTTTTGTTTTGTTGGGCATCAGCGTTTTTCCCGACTTTTTCTTGCGCAGGGGGCAGATCGAACTATGGGATGAATTTTTTGAAGTGCTTGGGGTCACCTGTATTCTTTTGGGGCAGCTCTTTCGCGCTTCAGCCCGCGGATATAAATCCGAATATTCCCACAGCGGGCATTCGCTTATTCAGAGCGGCCCGTACGCCTTTGTCCGTAATCCCATGTATTTAGGCATATTACTGATCGGGTTCGGCATCGTGCTTATGTTGTTTAAGTGGTGGGTGGTGGCTATTTTTCTGGTTGTTTTTGTCATCCGTTACATTCTCCTCATTTTTAGCGAAGAAAAGAAACTGTTGATTTTATTTCCCGCGGAGTTCCCGAAATATCAACGTGCTGTCCCCCGTCTTTTTCCCTCCCTCCGGAGCTTGTTCGAACGGGATATCAATGAATATTTGCCCATGAAATTTATCTGGCTTAGGAGAGAACTCGGGACAATACTGGTGGTATTGTTTGTTACGCTTCTGATGGAATCATGGGAGGATGTTATGATGAACGGCATAACCGTTTATCTGGGGGAGGCAGCCGGGATTTTGATGACCATCGGGTTATTTATCGGCCTTATAATTTACCTCAGAAAAAGCACGCTTGTCTTGGAGAAGAATGGTTCAACTAAAGGCAAAAGTAATTCAGAACACCAGAGTTAAAAGTAATTATTTCCATCTGAGTGTTGAAGCTCCGGAAATAGCCCGGGCGGCTTTGCCCGGGCAGTTTGTGATGGTCCGTGTCGGGGAAGGCTTGCAGCCGTTGTTACGGAGGCCGTTCAGTATCCATAAAATCGGTTATCGGGATACGGTTAGCGGTGTACGTCCGGAAACGGGAAACGGGAAACGGGAAACGGTTGAGATTTTATATGAAGTGGTGGGGCAGGGAACGGAGATCCTCTCGGCCAAGAGATCCGGAACGTCTCTGGATATGATCGGCCCTCTGGGGAACGGTTTCGATTTTGGTATAGCGGGAACCGGTAATCGCACTCCGATTCTCATTGCCGGCGGCATGGGCGCCGCCCCGCTTTTGTTCCTCGCGGAGAAAATACGCGAGAAAATTTTTTTTGGCGCAAACTCTCCGGCGGAGAGAAAAAGATCAAAGATCAAGGTTTTGATCGGCGCGCGGACCGGAGAACATATCTTGTGCGAAAAAGAGTTTAAAAAATGCGGTTGCGATGTTACAATAGCAACAGACGACGGCTCACGCGGATTCAAAGGCCGTGTTACCGATTTGTTTACATCCCGGCTGTCATCGGTGAACGGTGAGCACCCGGCCTTAGCGGAAGGGCCGGTGCCGCCTTTTGGCGTACCGTTAACTATCTATGCCTGCGGGCCGAAGCCCATGCTCCAGGTAATGAGCGGGATCGCGAAAAAATACGCTCTTGCGGCCCAGCTTTCCCTGGAATCGCATATGGCCTGCGGGATAGGCGCGTGTCTGGGGTGTGTGATTAATACCCAAGCGGGGTACAAGCGGGTTTGTAAAGAAGGCCCGGTATTTGGTGCTTTGGATATATTATGGTAAAGGCATGATGTAGCATGTATGCAGGACACGAGAGGAGCATCTATGGGCACGACGGGAGACGCACTTTAAAAAGGAGAACAAATCCAGATAAGGAGGGAAAGGATGGCAAAGGCGCCTTTTATTTCCATCGTCATTCCGGTCAGGAATTTTGAGCGGACTATCGAAAAAAGTTTCGAGTTCCTTTTAAATGTCGATTATCCCCGGGATTCCTGGGAATGGGTCGTGGGTGACGGCGGCTCAACGGATAAAACCGTACCGATCATCAAGGAATGGCAGAAAAAGTATCCTTTTATCAAGCTTGTCGAGATCCCCCATTGCCCTTCGCCGGGTTTCGCGCGCAATAAAATCCTCGAGGTAGTTAAAGGGGATTTTTTATTTTTTACAGATGGTGATTGCGCGCCGGATAAAAACTGGGTCAACGAGATGCTTAAGCATTTTGAACGCGATCCTAAAATAGCCGCGGTCGGAGGCGAGGTCTATACGTTAAAAGTCGACCCGAATAATATGGTGGAAGCATGGTGCCAGCATTTCCGGTTTAACATGGTTGCGCCCCGGTACGGGTTTATAAAGGAAGGGTATTATCCCGATTTTCCCGTTAATCCTAAACCGTCTGATATTTGCGGGCACCGCGGGTATTTCTTCGGGACCTGCAATGTGGCGTACCGCAGGTCGGCGATGAAAGATATCGGCGGAAGATTCTGGGACCTGCCGACGGGTGAGGATATGGACTTGAGTTATCAGCACCGAAGCAAAGGCTGGAAATTTTATTTTGCCCCCTTGGCGAAAGTCGACCATATGCACCGGGCGGACACCCAGGCATTACGGAAAGTATGGGTCACCTACGGGCAGGCGCACCTGCCGCTTTTGAATAAATACGTAAAGAAGAACGGCCTTGAGATACTTATGCAGTGTTTTAACGGGTGCCCGTCTTTTATCCTGCCGTTCCCCCTGCGCGGGTTTGTGTATATCGGGAATTTTCACCTGATGCATCTCTTTGGCTTGTTTTTCGTGATAGGATTGCTCCTGAGTTTTATTGCCGCCGGCGCAGGTATCAAGATATTCACGCTTATATCTTTCCTGTTGACCGTGTATTTCCTGTATCAGTACGTGAAGTGGAATTTCGATATGGAACCTAAATCGCAATTCTTTACCTGGTGTAAATTAAAATATCTAACGAACCTGAGTTTCATCAAGGGAGGGCTCAAGGATTTCAAAAAATATAAGATTCTGTGCATTGAGCCGAGCTTTTAACATAAATCCGCGCGTAATTATGAGGATCGAACGGGCTTTTGCGCTCACGGTTTTGTTGTGCACGGTTTCCCCGTATGGTTTCGCGAAAACCGCGCAGGAAAATCATTTTGAAAGCGGGATCCTTCTCTATAAAGGCGGTAAATATAAAGAAGCGCTTGTGGAACTTGAACAAGCGGGAAAACTCTCGCCTGATCGTGCCGAAGCGCATCTGCGCCTGGGAATGATTTACGCGATCCAAAAACGGTACGATAGCGCGCTGGACTTATATGAGCGGGCGGCGGCCCTTGATCCAAAAGGAATGACTGCAGGATGGGCGCACTTCGGCCTGGCGGATATTTACTACGCCAAAGGAATGCTGGAAGATTCTTTTCTTGAGTTGGAAAAGGGATTAAAGACCGTTCCCGATTATGCGTATACATACGCGCATATCGCCCGAATATTCAGGCGAAAAGGCCTGTGTGACCAGGCTGTTATAGAATGCGAGAAGGCGCTTAAACTTGAGCCCGGTAATGCCGCGGCCCGTGATACGCTCGGAGATGTATATCTTTCCAGAAAAAAACATGATAAGGCGGCGGCAGTTTTGACGGAAGCAGTCGCGCTCGATCCCGCGTATCCCAGAGCGCATTATACCCTTGGCCGGTTATATCACGATCTGGGGAAAGATTCCGACGCCCTCCGGGAAATGGCTCAGGCTATTCGTCTTGACCCTCAGCAGACAGTATTTTATAAAGGCATCGGCGCGATATACCAGGAACAGAGCAGGTATGCCGAGGCGATAGATATTTTAAGGAAGGCGATAACGCTTGATCCCTATGCCGTTGATATCCTGGTAATGCTGGGGAACGCTTACGACATGAACGGAGAAGAGCATAACGCGCTTAAGACGTATCAGCGCGCAGCCGGGCTCGAACCCGGTTCTGTGGAAACGCGCGTAGGGCTTGCCGTCATTTTCGGAAAAAAAGGCCGGTACGAAAAAGCCATAGCCGAGTGCCGGAAAGCGCTTCAGTTGGCGCCCGAAAATATCCCTGCCCGCATTGTCCTTGCCGATGTTTATGTCCTTCAGGGAAAATTTTCCCGGGCGTCGGTTCTTTTGAAGGAAGCGCTTGCGATCGATCCTGAGTACGCGCTTGTCCATTATACGCTTGGCCGTACGTATCATAAAATGGGCCTGCAGGACTATGCGGTTAAAGAGCTTCTCAAGTCGATACAGCTTGATCCGGAATCCGCGTTGTTTTACGCCGGACTCGGAGGGGTTTACCGGGATAACCGGTTATATGACCGGGCTATCGAAACACTAAAAAAAGCCATAGAGTTCGACCCGCGTTTTATCGAAGCTTTCCGCCGTCTGGGAGATGCGTATATGGGCAAAGGTATGTATGAAGAAGCCGTCAAAGCGTATGAAAGCGCGTTAACGGTAAAACCGGTTCCGTTTGTATACGGTGTTAAACGGCCGCAGGAGATAACCAGTGAGTAACTATTCGGTAAAAATCGGGAAGCTGGCTCTTAAAAACCCGGTCATGGCTGCTTCGGGCACATTCGGTTATGCCGAGGAATTTAAGGATTTTGCCGCTTTGAAAAAATTGGGAGCGGTTGTATCAAAGACCATTACCGTGAACCCCCGGCCGGGGAATGTCCCTCCGCGTACCTGCGAGACATCCGCGGGGATGTTGAATTCGATAGGCCTTGAGAACCCGGGGCTGGAGGTTTTTGTTAGAGAAAAACTCCCGGTATTGAAAGACTTCGGCATTCCGGTGATCGTGAGTATCGCTTCGGAAGGCGGGATAGGGGAGTTTGCGGCTTTGGCAGGCAGGTTGAACGAAATCCCGGCGGTTGAGGCTCTGGAGTTGAACATTTCCTGTCCAAACGTCGTTCAGGGGAAGAGGGGCATGAAATATCCGCTCATCGCGCAGGACGCACGAACGACCTATAGTGCCGTACGATCGGTTAGAAAGGTTACGCGGAAAACAATCATCACCAAATTGTCCCCGAATGTGACCGATATCACGGAGATCGCCCTGGCTGCGGAACGGGCGGGGAGCGACGCGGTAAGCCTGGTCAATACGTTTTACGGCATGAGCATAGATATCGAAAGTCGAAAACCGAAATTGGGGAACCGTATCGGCGGGTTAAGCGGACCGGCCATCAAGCCTATTGCTTTGAAAATGGTCTGCGATGCCGCACAGAAACTCAGCATTCCCGTCATCGGTATGGGCGGTATCATGAGCGCCGCTGATGCCCTTGAATTTTTGATCGCCGGGGCGACCGCGGTCGCCGTAGGCACGGCAAATTTCATCAATCCCGGGATCACCGGGGAGATCATCGAAGGCATACAAAAATATTTAGTAAAAAAGAATATAAAAAACATCAAAACTCTGATAGGTTCCCTGAACTCATGACTCAAAACTCCGCAGCGATACTCCGGACTAAGCTCATAGTTGCTCTTGATGTGGATACCATAGTCCAGGCCAGGAAATTGGTGAATGAATTGTATCCCCCGGTGGGGATTTTTAAAGTGGGTTCCCAGTTGTTCACTGCGGCAGGGCCCCGGGTCATCGAGTATATCCGCAATAAAGGTGCGGAGGTGTTCCTGGAGCTGAAATTCCACGATATTCCCAACACGGTTGCCCGTGCCGTGCGGCAGGCGGTGCGCCTGGAGATTAAAATGCTTACCGTGCATATAAGCGGCGGGAAAGAGATGCTTTCCGCGGCGGTGCAGGCGGCAAAAGCCGAAGCGAAATTCCTCCGCCGGCGAAGGCCTTTACTGATCGGCGTAACGGTTTTAACCAGCCGGGAGGCCGGCCCCGCGGACGTGCTTAAACTTGCAAAGGCGGGATTAGCGGCAGGACTTGACGGCGTGGTTTGTTCCGCCCGGGAGGTCCGCCTGTTGCGCAAAACCATCAAAAAGAAATTTATAATTGTGACGCCCGGGATACGGCCGAAAACCGCGCCGGGAGATGATCAAAAAAGGACCGCGACAGCGAAAGAGGCGCTTACGGCAGGGAGTGATTTTTTAGTGGTTGGCAGGCCGATCCTGGAAGCAGGCGATCCGCGTAAAGCAGTGGAGAATATCCTGTAGGATAACCGCGAGGAGTGTTGTATGACAGATCAGATCAAGGAACTTATCGAAAAGATAAACGAGGAAGGCGTTCAGGCCGCAGAAGAAAAAGCCCGCCGGATAGAGCAGGAAGCGCGGGATAAAGCCGGGATGATCATGCAAAAAACCGAGGCCCAGGCGAAAAAAATGGTCGAGGAGGCGCAGGATCGGATCGACAGCATGCAGGCAAGCTCGCAGGCCTCTTTACAGCAGGCAGGAAGGGATTTGTTGCTTTCTTTGAAACGGGAGATATCTGAAATGCTGGAGAGGATGATAATCACGGAAGCATCGGCGGCATTGACGCCGGATGCGCTCGCCGCGATCATCACTGCGCTGGTAAAGGAATATTGCCGCGGGCAGGATTCGCAAGTCTTGGTGTATCTTAAAGAACAGGACAAGCGCGTTTTAGAAGGGGCTTTCCTGAGTAAGCTGAACGGCGAACTCAAAAAAGGGATAGAATTGCGCGCGCAGGACGATATTCAGGCCGGTTTTGTCATCAGTTTTGATTCCGGGAAATCGCGCTTTGATTTTACCGATAGATCCCTGGCGCAATACTTGGGGGCGCAGGTGAAGCCGAAACTGGCGGAGATCCTCAGGATAAACCCATAGCTGGGGACGCGGATTATTATGTCGAACTACTACTATTTTGTTGCAAGTCTGCCCATGCTTCATTTTGGGGCAAAACCCCCATTTTCGTTTGAACATTTTCTCCGGCAGTGCGCGGATTTGATCCCGGAAAAAGACTATGCTGCCGTAGCCTTGTGCGGCAGGGATCTGTTCCTGGAAGATGAGACCGATCTTCCCCTGTTGAAAGAGTGGATGGAGTTTGAAACCGCTCTGCGCAATGAACTGGTGAAGATCCGCGCCGCCCGCAGGAAAATAGACCCGGCCCGGTATCTGCGCCGGGACGGATACACTGAAAGCGCGCTGTATCATGCCGCGATGAACAGCCAGCGCATCCCGTCGTTTATGGACGGAGAAAAATTCCTGGATCAGGAGCGGTGGCGGAAACTCGACGAGCTTTCATTCGGGCATTATTTTGATCTGGAGGTTTTGGTTGTGTATGCGTTGAAGCTGCACATCCTTGTGCGCTGGGATACAATCGCCGGAGCGGATAAACAAAAAGAATTGGAGCGGGTATTGCCGGGCACCACACAGAAGCAATAACCGGGAAAAAATATGCAGTCTCAGAGAAAAGGGAAGGTTATAAAAGTCAGCGGTAATATGGTGACCGCGCGGATCGATTCAACGGTGATACAGAACGAAGTGGCGTATATACACAGCGGGCAGGAGGCGCTCAAAGCCGAGGTTATCCGCGTCAGGAACAATGAGGCGGAGACTCAGGTATATGAAAATACGGGCGGACTGCGGGTCGGGGACACGGTGGAATTCACGGGAGAATTGCTTTCGGCCGAACTCGGCCCCGGGCTTCTGGGGCAGATCTTTGATGGACTGCAGAATCCTCTGCCGCATCTTGCCGAGGAGTACGGGTTTTTCTTAAAACGGGGAGTGTATCCCGCCCCTCTTGCCGAGTCTGCCGAGTGGGAATTTACGCCTCTGGTTAAAAAAGGCGATATGGTGAAAGCCGGTACCCGCCTGGGGTTTGTGCCGGAAAAAATATTCAGGCATTTTATCATGGCGCCGTTCTTTCTGAAGGGCACGGCAGAGGTACTCAGTATTGCGAACCTGGGCCGGTATAATCTGAAACAGCCGATTGCCCGGCTGCGGGATACGGCGGGAAAAGAAGAGAATGTGTGCCTGAAGCAGCGCTGGCCGGTAAAGCTGGCTATTAAGGCGTATGCTGAACGGTTGAAACCCGAAGAGCCGCTGGTAACCAAGATGCGTTTGATCGATTCGCTTTTTCCGGTTGCCCGCGGGGGGACGTATTGTATTCCCGGGCCTTTTGGCGCCGGAAAGACCGTGCTGCAGCAGCTGGTCAGCCGGCACGCAGAGGCGGATGTCGTCATTATCGCTGCCTGCGGCGAGCGCGCGGGAGAAGTTGTCGAGACCTTGAAGACATTTCCGGAACTGGTCGATCCGCGGACACAGAAGCCGTTGAGCGACCGCACGGTGATAATCTGTAATACCAGTTCCATGCCTGTTGCCGCGCGGGAATCGAGCGTGTATACCGCGGTGACCATCGCCGAATATTACCGGCAGATGGGACTGCATGTTTTGCTGCTTGCAGATTCCACTTCCCGGTGGGCGCAGGCTATGCGGGAGATGTCCGGCCGCCTGGAGGAGATCCCCGGGGAAGAAGCCTTCCCGGCGTACCTGGAATCTCGGATAGCCTCTTTTTATGAGCGCGCGGGAGTGGTCAGGCTGTATGACGGGTCCATCGGTTCGGTTACTATCGGCGGGACCATCAGCCCGGCAGGAGGGAATTTTGAGGAACCGGTAACCCAGGCCACGTTAAAAGTAGTAGGCGCGTTTCACGGGCTTTCCCGTGAGCGTTCCGACGCCCGGCGTTATCCGGCGATCGATCCTTTGATCAGTTGGAGCAAGTATCCCAGCATAATCGGCCGGCTCCATCGTGAAAAAGGGCAGGATATTCTGCGTAAAAGCCACGAGGTGTCCCAGATGATGAAGGTTATCGGTGAAGAAGGGACATCTCTGCCCGATTACGTTGAATATCTTAAGGGAGAGTTTTTTGATTCCGTGTATCTTCAGCAAAACGCGTTTGATGCGGTCGACGAGGCCTGCCCGGCGGACCGGCAGAAATACATTTTTTCGTTCATTCACGATATCCTTGACGCGGAATTTGATTTTGAGAACAAGGAAAAAGCGCTTCACTTTTTTCAGCAGCTGCGCCAGTTGTTCAAAGGGTGGAATTCTTCTCCGTTCAGATCTCCCGAATTTGAGCAGATCGAACAGGAGCTATCTTTGCTCGTAGAGCAGAAACGGCACCAACAACAATAACAAAACCATGCAAAAAATTTATACAAGTATCGTTCAGATTGCCGGAGACGTAATCACCGTGGAAGCGGAAGGTATCGGATATAATGAGATAGCCGAGATCACAACTTCACGGGGCGTTTCCCTCGCCCAGGTCATCCGTCTTGACGGAAAACGCGTATCCCTGCAGATATTCGCCGGGAGCAAGGGGGTTTCTACCGGGGACCGGGTCCGTTTTCTAGGTCATCCCATGCGCGTTGCCAGCGGCGAAGACCTTATGGGCAGGATTTTCAACGGCAGCGGTCATCCTTTGGACAAAGGCCCGGTGCTGGGGGATAACCTGGTGGATATCGGCGGCCCGCCGGTAAACCCGGTGAAGAGGATCATCCCGAATAAAATGATCCGGACGGGCATTCCCATGATCGATGTGTTTAATTCTCTGGTCGAATCCCAAAAGCTCCCGATTTTTTCCATAGCCGGCGAACCCTATAATGATGTCCTGGCCCGTATCGCGGTCCAGGCGGAAGTGGATATCATCATACTCGGCGGCATGGGGTTGAAATACGACGATTATCTTTTCTTCCGGGATACGCTGGAAGAAAAAGGCGCTCTTTCCCGTTCGATCTTTTTTATCCACACCGCTTCGGATCCGACGGTAGAATGCCTGCTGGTCCCGGATATAAGCCTGGCGGTTGCCGAGCATTTCGCCCTGAACGGCAAGCGGGTGCTGGTCTTGCTGTCCGACATGACCAATTTCGCCGACGCGTTAAAGGAGATCGCCATTACCATGGAACAGGTTCCGTCGAACCGCGGGTATCCCGGTGATCTCTACAGTCAACTCGCCGCCCGCTATGAGAAAGCGGTTGATTTTGATAGTGCCGGCTCCATCACCATACTGGCGGTGACCACTATGCCCGGCGATGATGTGACGCATCCCGTTCCGGATAATACCGGATACATAACCGAGGGGCAGTTTTATCTAAAGAACAGCGTGATCGAACCGTTCGGATCTCTGAGCCGCCTGAAACAGCAGGTGAACGGGAAGACCCGTTCCGACCACCGTACGATCATGGATACCATGATACAGCTTTTTGCCGGTTACCGGGAAACGCTGGAAAAACAGGCCATGGGGTTTCAGATGAGCGCGTGGGATAAAAAACTGCTCAAATACGGAATGATTTTTGAAAGCGAAATGATGTCTTTAAAGGTCAATATCTCTCTCGAAAAAGCATTGGATAGAGGATGGCAGATTTTGGGAGAATGTTTCACCCCCGAGGAGACCGGTATTAAAAAATCGCTTATCGAGCAATACTGGCAGCATTCGGCGTAAACTTTTATGCCGTAATTTCGTAATGCGTAAATCGTAAAAGGAGAGTTCTATACAGGGGAATCCATTTTCATTACGATTTACCGTTTACGAATTACGTATTACGGAACTTGGTTTATGGTTAAGATAAAATTAACAAAAGGTGAATTGAAGCGGCAGCGGGATGATCTCCGTCAATTCCGGAGGTACCTGCCGACGTTACAGCTTAAGAAACAGCAGCTGCAGATGGAGATCCTGCGCTGGAACGGCATTTTTGAAGAGAAGCTGCGGACGGAAAACTCCCGAAGGTCGGCCGTTCTTTCCTGGATTGGGCTTCTTGCGGATTCGGGGATATCGTTGTCCGCGTGGATTGCCCCTCTTAAGATTGTGTCCGGGGCCAGGAATGTGGCGGGGGTCGATCTTCCTGTTTTTGAGCGCGCGGATTTTGCCGAGGCGGAATATGATTTATTCCTGGTTCCTCCCTGGGTAGATGCGGCGATCGGGCTTTTGCGGGAACTGGTTTCTTTGCGTGAAGAGATAGGGATCATGCGGCGGGCGATAGAGATACTCCGGCATGAACTGCGTATTACCACGCAGAGGGTTAATCTGTTTGAAAAGGTAAAGATCCCCGAGGCGGAGGAGGCGGTCCGCAGGATCAAGATCTACATTGGCGATCAGATGGCTAATGCCGTGGGAAGAAGTAAAATCGCCAAACGGAAAATAGAAGAACTTCTGGCGTTTGAGGTGGCAGGATGATCGTCCCTATGAAAAAAGTCTGGTGCCTGTGCCGGTCTCGGGATGCGCAGGATACGCTCATTCATCTGCGCAGGCTGGGAGTGGTGCACGTGGAGCATCAGCAGGTTCCTCAGGGCGCGGATATCGCGGCGCTTCAGGAAGACAGTGTGCTGGCGGCCGCCGCTTTGGACATCCTTTCCCGTTTTTGCGGGGAAAAAGATTTTGAACAGCCCGCGCAGTCCGCGGTGGATTGGAAGGCGGTAATCCGCCATATCATCGATATGGAAAAACGGCTGGATCATCTCCAGGAATATGCCCGGTTGTTGGAAGCCCGGATCGCTGAATGGGAAGCCTGGGGCGATGTTGATCAGGAACAGATCCGCGCCTTGTCCGAAAGAAATATATATGTCCGTTTTTTTGAAATACCGGAAGCCGGGATCAACGTTTTGGATGCGTCCCTGATCGTCAGGAAAATAACCGTGCGCAACGGCATTGTCCGGTGTTTTGTTGTTTCACGGGAAAAATCAGAGGTGCCGTATAAGGAGATTGCCGCGCCTAAAATGTCTTTGACCGCTATGCGCCGGAAGCTGGAGGAGGATGGGCGGGTAGAAGTATCTCTGCGGGAAGAAATACGCCGGCAGGCAGGGTATTTCAAGGATATTGAACGGCACCGGGGGAGTATTGAAAAAGAACTGGAGTTTCATCGGGCTTTAAAAGGCATGGGAGAATCAGGGGGCATTGCCTATTTGTGCGGGTATGTTCCCTTTGATGCGGTTGACGCGCTGTTGAAGGAAGCGCAGGAAAAAAAATGGGCGGTTTCTCTTCGGCAGCCATCGGAAGAAGACACCGTGCCTACTTTGATCCGTAGTCCCCGCTGGGTCGGTTTGATAAAACCGGTGTTTACTCTTTTGGGGATTATTCCCGGGTACCGGGAACTTGACGTGAGCGCGCTTTTTTTGATTTTCCTCGGTATTTTCTTCGGTATTCTGATCGGCGATGCCGGGTATGGCCTCATATACATATTGTTCACGGTATGGCTGCAGAATAAATTAAAGAAAGATGTTTCCGCGAAAAAAATATTTTACCTGTTGTATTTATTGAGTTCCTGCGCGATTGCCTGGGGATTGTTGACCGGGACTTTTTTTGGCCAAGACTGGTTGTTGAAACGGGGATGGCAGCCGTTAGTCCCGCAATTAAACGACGCTAAGTTTATGCAAACATTCTGTTTTTTTCTGGGAGCTTTGCATCTTTCCCTCGCCCATTCCTGGCGCGCCTTGATTAAACTGCCGTCGCCGGCGGCGTTGGCGGATGCCGGCTGGATCTGTGTCCTCTGGACCGCGTTTTTCCTGGCGCGCACCTTGATTCTGGGGGAATCTTTTCCCGCAGGGGGAAAATGGCTGATACTGACGGGCGTCGTGCTGGTTATTTTATTTACCAATCCGCAGCGTAATATACTGAAAACAATAGGCGAAGGGCTCGGTACGGCCGCTTTGAGCCTGATGAATAATTTTACCGATGTGGTATCGTATGTCCGTCTTTTTGCGGTCGGGCTGGCGGGCGTGGCGATTGCCGAAACCACCAATACCATGGCGGCAGGGTTAGGCGGCGGGTTCGGGGCTTTGTCTGCGGGTGTTTTGATCGCGCTGATCGGACACGGGTTGAATGTTGTCTTGGGGCCGATGTCGGTGCTGGTGCACGGCATCAGGCTTAACGTTTTGGAATTTTCCAGTCATGCAAATGTGGCCTGGAGCGGAATGGAATATGATCCGTTGAAAGAATAACCGGGAGGAAACTATGGAAGGAAATGTGCTTGTGCAGTTCAAGGATTTGGGATTCGCGCTGGTTCTTGCTTTGTCTGCCTGTGGTTCTGCCGCAGGCGCAGGTACGGCCGGCATGGCTGCTATCGGCGCGTGGAAAAAAAATTATGCGCAGAATAAAACGGCATCGTTCATGCTGATTGCTTTTGTGGGCGCGCCGCTTACGCAGACCATTTACGGGATGATCGTGATGAATAAGATGTATGAACTTGCCGCCAAAGGACAGTATCTTTGGGGAGTCGGGGCTTTCGCCGGGCTCGCTATAGGTTTAAGCGCGTACTGGCAGGGCAAATGCGCCGCCAGCGCCTGCGACGCCATGGGAGAGACCAATAAAGGATTCGGGAATTATATTGTGGTCCTGGGCATGGCCGAGACCGTGGCTTTGTTCGTGATGGCCTTTACGCTCGGTATCCTGGGCAAGCTGGGGGGGCAGTAAGCGCAACAGGTACTCCGGGTTGAAATTCCGTTGTTTTTGTGTTACTGTTTATAATTCAGGGTGTGCATCGTTGTTCTTTAATAGTACGTAAGGGAGTGACGCTTTCCAAAGAGGCGTTTGGAGGGACTAAAATTATTTGACAAAACGAACCACTGATATATAATATATTTAGATTATAATTTATTGTCCGGATATGAAAGTCAAAGAACAAAAAGAAGCTAAAAGATTACGTTCCCTCGGATATTCTCTGCGAGAAATTGTAGAAAAGACTGGATGTGCAAAAAGTTCAGTCAGTGATTGGGTAAGAGAAATCTCCCTGACGGCTGAGCAAATCGAGCGTTTAGAGTTCAAACAGGATCAGGCGAGAGCGAAAGCAGCCAATCATCCGAACAGCCCCAAAAATATTTGGGCGGCTTTACGCAAAAAAATCGCTGATGCTGCCTTTCTCGAAATATCAAGCCGTTGTTCGAAAGAAACATTAAAGATTTTAGGAGGTGCTTTATATTGGGCAGAAGGCTATAAAGCAACTGTAAATGTCATTAATTTTAGTAATTCAGACCCCGCAATGATTGCGTTAATGATGAGATTTTTCAGGGAAGTATGCAATGTCCCTGAGCAAAAATTTCGAGGGCTCGTAAATATACATCCGCATTTAGATAGGGAAAAAGCAGAAAAATTCTGGTCTAAAATAAGCGAAATTCCATTAAGTCAATTTCATAAGACACAATTTGGAATAAGTAAAGCCAGTAAGCATAAAAGAGATACGTTGCCTTTAGGGACATTCAGAATTGTAGTGTGCGATACCCGTTTAAAAGCTAAAATCGATGGTTGGATAGCGGGAATTGGAAAATGGAGTAAAATCCGGGCGCTTAGCTCAGCTGGTTAGAGCAGTTGACTTACATTCAACAGGTCAGGGGTTCAAGTCCTCTAGCGCCCATTAATTCAGAGTTAAGAACTAAGAACTAAGAGCTAAGAAAAAACGAGCGTTTAAAAGCATGGATGTGCCGAATTATAGAAAGCTTGTGGCATGGCAAAAGGCTCATAAAAACGCGCTCTTGCTGATTGAAATATTAAAAAATTGTAGTTCAAAGTTTTCAGGAATTGTGATACAATGTTTAAACTCAGCAACCTCCATAGGAGCTAATATTGCGGAAGGGAATGCTGTAAGATCAGACAGACAAAAAAGCAGTTATTTCGAAATTGCGCTGAATTCAGGATATGAATTGGATAATTGGCTGCAGATTCTTAAAGATTCCGGGTTGATTTGTTCGGATAAAAAGGCTTTATTAGATATAGAAAATCGCAACATAGAAGTAATAAAAATTTTAACCAAACTAATCTTTCTTAATTCTTAGCTCTTAGTTCTGCTTTATTGGGGTCGTAGTGTAGTCTGGTTTAACACGTCGCCCTGTCACGGCGAAGACCGCGAGTTCAAATCTCGTCGACCCCGTAGTTTCCTCCTCCCTGAAGGAATGTGCCGGTCTTTTTTCGCCTTCCCCGGTTTCCCGTTATTTCCTCAGAACCCGCTCACGATGAATTGTTGCAATCGTTCTTCGCTGTGTTAAAATAGATTCATAGCAATAAGGAGGTGCGGCATGGGAATAAGTATCATTTATCAGGCTAAAGATTTCGCGCGGTTGACGGGGATGTCCGGTTTCAGCGATATTCTTTTGAATAATCATTTCAAACTGTACCAGGGTTATGTCAAGAACGTCAATACGCTTCAGGAAAGGCTGAATGCGCTGCTTGCCGAAGGCAAGGATCGTACTCCCGAATACGCTGAATTGAAGCGCAGGTTCGGATGGGAATTCAACGGTATGCGCCTGCACGAATATTATTTTGAGAATATGGGGGGAAAGAAACCGCTGGACAGCAAGGGCGCGTTGCATAAAAAAATCAGCGATGATTTCGGCTCCTTTGAGGCATGGAAACAGGATTTTGTTTCTACGGGCGTTATGCGCGGGATCGGCTGGGTTATCCTGTATCAGGATGCGCAGAATGGAAAATTGTTCAACGCCTGGATAAACGAACACGACGCCGGCCACTTGAGCGGCGCCAAACCCCTGCTGGTCATGGATGTGTTCGAACACGCTTTTATTACCGATTATCAGCTTGAACGGATAAAATATATAGAAGCTTTTTTCAACGTGATCGATTGGGATGCGGTTCAAAGCCGGCAGCCCGTCCGGAGTATAGGGAGGGAAGAGTATGCCGAGTAACAAGGTAAAAATAAATTTCGGCGGGGAAGAGGTAGAGGCCACTCCCGTCGAAGTCAGTCAGTCCGGCGAACAATGGAATCAATATCTGCTTGATGACGGGACGATGATAAAAATGAAGCTGGTCGCCACCAAGGTTCTGCGCGTGGATAATAAATACGATAAAGAAGGTAATCCGGTGTATTTTGTGCAGTCCACCAATGTCATTTCGGTCGCGGCCCCGGATAATCTGCGCAAGAATCCATAGGTGCCCGCATCCCGGATTGATTGTTCCGGTATTCTGTGATACAGTAGTCCCTCCTCCTTCGCATGAATCTACACTGAGTTTTGCTTCGGAGGATCCCGCCCTTCGGGGGCACTAAAAGGCACTGCGGTTGTAAAGCCGCGGGCTTCATCTACGGAGGAAAGAAAATGTTTGTCCTGTCTACCTTTTTGCTTTCGATTACCCGTATTCTGGATATAGTGCTCACGGTATATTACTGGCTCATTATCGTGAGGGCGCTGATCAGCTGGGTAAATCCCGATCCGTTTAATCCTGTCGTCCAGTTCCTGCAGGGAATTACCGAGCCGGTCCTGAATCCGATCAGAAAGATGCTGCCGTTTGGTTTTAAATTCGGCCTGGATCTTTCGCCTTTTATCGCGGTGTTGTTAATTATATTTTTACAGTCATTTTTGCTCGGTGTCCTGCGCCACTGGGCTTATCTCGCGGGATGATTAAAAAAAGATTCTTTTTTACACTTTTGTCGGTTTTCATTTTTGCCTGCTGCGCGTATTTTTCTTTCGGGGTCTATGCCCGTTTCTCCAGGATAAAAGAGGAACAGGCTAATCTGCGGAAGAAAAAAGCCGCTTGGGATGATCTGGGACAGTCCGTACGAAAGACGGTTTCCGGGTATAACGGTTCCATGGGATTGGTCCTTAAGGACCTTTCCACGGGGTGGACGATCGAGATCAATAAGGATATGCCGTTCCCTTCGGCGAGTTTGGTCAAGATCCCCGTGATGGCCGCGGTTTTTCTTGCCGGGGAAAGCGGTAAGGTGGATATGAACGGGGTCGTAACCCTGCAAAACAGGTATAAGACGGGCGGTTCCGGTTCGCTTAAGAACATGCCGGCAGGGAAACGATTTACCGTCGGAGATCTGGTAGCGATCATGATTACCGAGAGCGATAATACCGCAGCCAACATTCTTATCGATCTCCTCGGGTTTGAATATTTAAATCCCGCATTCCGGTACCTGGGATTGGAGAATACGGATATTAAAAGGAAGATGATGGATTTTTCGGGCAGGAAAAAGGGCGTGGAGAATTTTACCACAGCCGCCGATCAGGCGCAGCTCCTGGAGAATATATACCGGAAGAAACTGTTGAACGGGCGGATTTCGGACCGGTGTCTGGATATTCTCAAACAGCAAAAAATGCATGACCGCATCCCCGCCCGGCTTCCCCGGGGTATCGAGATCGCTCATAAAACCGGCCTGGAGCAGGGGGTGTGCCACGATGCGGGTATCGTATTCACTCCGCAGGGTGATTTTCTTATCTGCGCTTTGATAAAACACAATGACAAGATCTCCCGCCCGGCAAAAAGAATGATATCCCGCATTGCGTTGGATGCATATAATTATACGACCGGCGAGCGGCAGAACGTTGAGATACGCCAGGCTCAGGCGGGCAAAAAGAGAGATACGCGGTAAAAAGAAGGATCGTTTTATGCGGCGTCGGCTTAAGAAATATTTCCTGACCGGGCTTTTCGTGACTTTGCCGTTATTTATCAGCGGGTACGTGCTCTTTGTTATTTTCCGTTTTATCGACGGCATACTGGGGCGGTTGATCAATATCTATTTCATGCGCAGCTTCGGGATATATATCCCCGGTCTGGGTTTTATCCTGTTTTTTTTCGGAATTATCGGGGTGGGCTTTGTCAGTACTCACCTCTTCGGCAGGGGGATTCAGCGTTTAGCGGACAGGATAGGAGGCAGATTCCCTCTTATCCGCCATATATATCCTTCCGTAAAACAAATCTTCGAGATGTTGTTCCCTTCCGATAAGGTAAGCCAGCGGATAATCGTTATTTTTGAATATCCCCGCCAGGGGATATGGTCGATAGGGTTTGTGGTCGGCGAGAATTTTAAAGAAATAAAAGAGAAAACCGGACACGATCTGTTGAATGTTTACGTGCCGGCGGTTCCCAACCCGGCCACGGGCTTTTTTGTGTTTATCCCCCGGAAGGATGTAATTCGCCTGAATATAAGCATGAAAGACGCAATACGCCTGATAGTTTCGGGCGGCTTGCTTAATCCCCCGGAGCCGCCGGAAGATGCGAAACAGACCGCTTAAAGTTTGAATATCCCCTCAGCAAATACCGTAAGAAGGAGAACCGGATGGTTACTTTAGAGGAGTTTAAAAAATTAGAGTTGAAAATTGCCAGAATTAAAGAAGCGCAGGATCATCCGAATGCCGACAGGTTATACGTCCTGACCATTGAGATCGCAGATAAGACCAAACAGATTGTCGCCGGTATCCGCGGTTCTTATAAGAAGGAAGACTTGCCCGGCCGTTTGATCGTGGTGATCGATAATCTGGAGCCCGCGGTTTTGCGCGGAGTGGAAAGCCAGGGTATGCTTCTGGCGGCTTCGGATGAAACCGGTATCTCCATACTCAGCCCGGACAGGGAAATAAAGACCGGAAGTATCGTAAAATAGCTTGCGCAGGTGCTGTCCTTACAGGCGTCTCGGTTATGTCCTTAAAACAATTTATTACAAGTGACTACTGCCTTCAATGCCGGGGATGCTGCCGGTTCCTTCGGCCGGATTCCGCCTGGTCTCCCGGATTGACCGATGAAGATATCCTGAATATTCGGGGATACGCGCAGTCCGATTCCTGTGTTACAGCCGATAAACGTATACGGCTTATCCGGGATCCGGGGGGGGAGGGGTTTTTCTGCCCATTTTTGCGCATCGAAGATAATACCTGCGTTCTCTACGCGGTCCGGCCGTTTGAATGCCTGCTTTACCCGTTTGTTATTAACCGCAGGGATGGAAGAATTTTTCTTGCGGTTGACGCGAACTGTCCTTTTGCCGAAGAGATGGTGCGTGTTTCCGGTAAGGGGGCAGGCGGGGGATGGGAGAATTATATCGCCTATCTCGAAGATCTCTTGAACAAAGAACCGCAGTGCGGCCTGTTGAAACGAAATCCACATATTATACAGACATATAAAGATGTGCTGGATCTGAGGGAGCTGTTCCGGTGACCGGCAAATCCCGTATTCTCCACATGCAAGACAGACGTGTTTTTGATCGCTTCCTGGGTTTGGAAAAACACCGGCTTTCCGTCTATGCCTTCCCGAATATATATATATGGAAGGGTTTGTTCGAGATATTCTGGATGATCATTGACGGGGAATTGTGCGTTTTTTTTAAAGACGGGATAAGTTGTTTCATGTACCTTCCCCCGTTGGGCATAGAGAAAAGCCCTCTGGTGATAGAGAAAGCTTTTGCGGTGATGGCGGAACATAACCGGGACGCGTCTTTATCCCGCATAGAAAACGTGGAAGAAGGGGATATCGCG
Organism: Candidatus Omnitrophota bacterium; assembly: GCA_041653035.1. GTDB lineage: Bacteria > Omnitrophota > Gorgyraeia > Gygaellales > Profunditerraquicolaceae > JAQTZX01. The sequence continues at coordinate 52,646 of JBAZGE010000001.1, read as the reverse complement.
CGGTATAAAGCGTGGGGATACGATTCGGTTTTGAAATCCTGCGACTACCTTTGTAAACAGACGGATATGGCGGGGTTGCGGGGGGATCGATTTAAATCCAAGCGGTCCGGGGTCAATTATTTCGTGAAACATTACCATGGTGAATACGCATCGTTCTTTCCGGAATCCGGGGAGGCGTGTATCGCGTTGTATAACCGATGGATGCACGAGCGCGGTATCGGGAATAAAGACCCGGTGTACACCGGGATGATGCGTGATGGTTTGAACTCCCTGAAAATTCTGCTGGGTGATTACGATCGCTTGCATTGTACGGGCAGAGTAGTGAAGATTGACGGCCGGATAAAGGCGTTTACCTTTGGTTTCCCGGTGTGCGAAGACACGTTCTGTGTTTTGTATGAGATTGCCGACCGCGCCGTCAAAGGCTTGAGCCAGTTTATTTTCAGGAATTTCTGCGCCGAGTTTAAAGAGTATGCCTATATCAATATCATGGATGATTCAGGGTTGGAGAACCTCAAGAAAGTTAAGCGTTCCTATTATCCTGCATATGCGGTTCCGGCTTATCTGGTGCAGCGAAAAAACAGAGGCGGCTTAAGGCATGGCTAAAAACATAGACGATATAGTATTTACCATATTTGATACGGAAACTACCGGTTTGAATCCGGAATTCGGCGATCGTGTCGTGGAAATAGCGGCGGTTAAACTGGTTAACAACCGGAAGGTCGCTCAATTCCAGTCATTGATTAATCCCCAGCGTCCGATATCCGAAGCCGCTTTCCGGGTTAATCGTATCAGTCCGGATATGGTGGCGCAGGCGCCGCGCATGGAAGCGGTCTTGCCGGAATTTTTAAAGTTTGTCGGCGATTCGTGCCTGTGTTCTTACAACGCCGGCTTCGACATGGCTTTTTTGTATAATGAGGTTAGATTAGCGGAGACGGATTTTCCCTTACACGGCTTGGTTGTGATCGACATATTAAAAATGGCAAAAAAGCTTTTGCCTGCTCTTGAGCGCCATGCTCTTTGGTTTGTGGCGGAGACCCTGGGGATGGAAGAGCGGCAGGAACACCGCGCCCTTTCCGATGCGGCCCTGACGGTGGAGGTTTTTGATTCTCTGACGGCGGAATTGAAAAAAAAAGGGATATGCGGGTTTGAGAATATGGTACATCTTTTTGGCCTTGATTCGGATTATCTGCGGGATATCCATACGCAGCGAATAGCGGAATTGCAGGAAGCGATAAGCCTGGGCGTGCGAGTGAAAATAAAATACTTGTCCAACCGGGATGCCCGGGTCTCGGAACGGAGCGTCCTTCCCCGCCAGATAAAAAAAGACGGGAGACATGCGTATCTTCTCGGTCTCTGCACTGTGCGGAATGAGGCGCGGACGTTTAGGATAGATAATATAGTGAACCTGGAGATTACCTAACGGAGGATCGGTATGAATAAGAATTACCGGGGGAGATCGATAATAAGCTGGGCCGCATTATGCCTCATTATGACATCCTGCTCGTCGGAAAATATGGAGCTGAGCCGCGCGCGCGGTTATTCGAAACAGTCCGGCGTTATGTATGAAGAAGCGGTCGGGAAATACCGGGATTTGATCGCCCGGAATAAGGATGACCGGACCCTGCGTTTTGAGCTGGGTTTTCTATATTACACCAACGGCAGGTTCCAAGAGGCTATAGAGGAGTTTAAGCATGTTCCTGCTCCACAGGCTAAAAAACTGTCGGCGATCGCGCAATTTAAAATCGGCAATTATGCCGATGCCCTTGAGATTTTCAGGAAAGAGCCGTCCCTTGATGACGAATACTTGTTTTATTACGGATTGACCAGTGAACGGCTGAATCTTTTTGACAAAGCATTGGAGGCGTACCAGAAGGTACAATCGCCTGATTTTCGGGCGGCGGCGCAGGAGAGGATCGGGGTTATCGAAAAAAAGAACAGCCGCTCGAACATAAAAGACGTGGATCCGCGTATCTCTGAGATGCTTGCCGGTGCGCCGAAAGCGGAAGCGTATCCGCAGGCAGGCGCTTTTATTTTGTATGCCGATGAAAAAACGGAAGTGACCCCTTCTAATACGGAAGTGACCGCCCTGCACTATCTGGTCAAGATCCTGAACGAGCGGGGTAAAGAGAAATTTTCCGAGATCCACGTCGATTACGATTCAACCGACGAAAAGGTGGATTTAGAGTACGCCCGCACCATAAAACCTGACGGCAGCGTGGTTGAAGTAGGCAGCCGGCATATCCGCGACGTATCCAAATATCTTAATTTTCCACTTTACAGCAATGCCCGCGTGTTCATTATCTCCTTCCCGGAAATTACCGAGGGAGCAAGCATAGAATATAAACTGAAGATACACCGCAATCAGCTTATAAACAAGAAGGATTTTATAACCGGGTATCCGGTTCAATCGTCCGAACCCGTGATCAACGCAACCTTTAGCCTGAGTGTTCCGAAGGATAAAAAGGTGAATCTGAAGATACTGAATGAGCCTTATAATAGTTTCAATGCCCGGCTTGAGCCGGTTATTGAAGAAAAAGGAGAGGCTCGTATTTACCGGTGGGATTTCAAGGATGTGCCGCAGATCCTGCCGGAATCCAACATGCCTCCGTATGTGGAGATTAACCCCACTATCCTGGTGTCTTCGTTCCAGAGTTGGCAGGAGATATATGAGTGGTGGTGGCCGCTGGCAAAAGATAAGATAAAGGCGGATGACGCGATCAGGCAAAAAGTATCGGAATTAACACACGGGATTAAAGAGGATGCGGCGAAGATGGCTGTTCTCTACAACTTTTGTGCGCAGAATATCCGTTATGTGGCGGTGGAATACGGGGATGCCGGGTATGAGCCGCATAAAGCGGAGGACATCTTCAGGAATAAATACGGCGATTGTAAAGACCAGGCGATCCTTCTGGTTACCCTGCTGAAAGAAGCGGGTTTTTCCGCCTGGCCGCTGCTTATCGCCACCACAGATTATTTTAATCTGAACAATGATTTTCCGGCGGTACTTTTTAACCATTGTATCGCGGCGGTACAGGCCAAGGATTCGGTTGTTTTTCTCGATCCTACGGCAGAGACGTGTTCCTTCGGGGATCTTCCTCCCGGCGATCAGGACAGAAACATATTCCTGGTCAAGGAGGACGGGTATACGATTATGCGCACACCGTTTTATCCTCCGGAACATAACCGTTTGCAGAACGACGTACGTATACGCGTGGGGGCCGACGAAGGGATCGGCGTGGAAAAGGCGATCGTTACCCATGGGTTTTATGACCAATCGGAGCGCTACTGGTTGTTATATACTCCGCCGCAGCTGGTTCGGGAAGCGATCGAGGAGCGGATCCAGGATATCTCGATCGGCGCGCAGTTGGTAAATTACACGGTCAAGAATATGGAAGCGCTGGGAACGCCGGTTGAGCTGCGCTATGCTTTTCGCGGCCCCGAGTATTTTACCGCCGCGGGTAATCTGCGCATTATGCCCCAGCTGGCCAGTATGGATACGTCGCTGGCGGCAAAGGACGCGAGAACCTATCCGATATATTTCAATGCTTTGAATACGCAGGATACCACGTTTGTCATAGAAATCCCCGAAGGGTTTTCCGCGAAATATATTCCGCAAGGCATAGAGGAAGATTCTCCGTGGCTGAAGGTATTGGTTGAGTATAAACGGGAAGGTAATAAAATTAAGTTTCGCCAGAAAGTGGATTCCAAGAGAAAAGTTATCAGTCAGGGGGAATACGCCGATTTTAAGGCCTTTTTGGAACATCTGGCGAAAAAAATAAAACAGAGGATTGTCCTGGAAACGAAACCGTAAGCGTTTGAAGATCTTCGGAGGGGCGAACGGCTGTTCGCCCCTTCTGCATTAGGGAAGGCGATATGAGTATGGACCCCAAAATACAGGAACAGCGTAGTTATATCCGTATGGATACGATTTTGCCCGTGCAGTTCCGGCTGGTGAGCCTGGATGGAAAAGAATTTCTATCGGATTGGCAACAGGGGTTCACCAATAACGTGGGGAAGGGCGGAATATGCCTTCGGATAAATAAACCCGATCCGCTTTTGGCGCGGCAGATCAAAAACGCAGAAGTGATGCTTGCGTTGGAAATTGAGATCCCGTTCATTGCCGGATCGGCGGTAAGCGCCCGGGCGCGCGTGGTTTGGTTCCAGGATATCGCGGAAGACAAGGAACGATGTTTGGCCGGACTGAGGTACGTGTCTATTGATGAGGAAGGGAAAGATCGTATCCTGCGTTTCGCCCGGGCAAAACAGATGTTCCTGCCCGCGGTAATGACGGTGGTTATCGTTCTGGGCGCGGTGCTCGGTATTAACGGGTATTTCAATTTCAGGCTGGTAAAAGGGAATAGACTGCTGGTCGGGCAATTGATAAAAGTTATCCAGGAATCGAATGTCGCCCGGGAACGGTTAAAGGTGATAAGCCGGGAGACCGAAGGGGCACAGCTTAAAATCGGGGATCTGGAGTCGCGCATGAAGTCTTTGGAACAGGAAAAAATGATGCTTGAGACGGCTATGGGCCAGGAAAGATCCGAAAGCGGGAAAAGAATAGAAGAATATAATTCCCGGATCTCAGCGTTGTCCCGGGAGAAAGAATTGCTGCAAGAGCGGGTTTTTTCCGCCGGGCAACAGAAAACGGCGGTTGCCCGGGAACTGGAGCGTCTGGACCGGGAAAAGTCCGCATTGACCGAGGCTAATTTTCATAAGATGTACCAGTGGCTCGCGGTGCATCAGAATCCGCACACCGGGCTGGTCATGAGTTTCGAAGGGGATACGGATATGTCCGGCCAGGCCTTCATCTATGATCAGGCTTTGGCGGCACAGGTTTATATGTATGCGGGCGATACGGAACGCGCGCGCAGGATCCTGGAGTTTTTCGCCGATAAGGCAAAGCGGGAAAACGGCCTTTTTTTTAACGCGTATTATGTCAATGACGGGAATCCCGCTGAATATCTGGTGCATTCCGGCCCCAATGTGTGGGTGGGGATAGCCGCGGTGCAATACGCGCACAAAACCAAGGATCCCCGGTACATCCCTTTGGCAGAGGGACTCGCGCGTGCCGTCATGTCCCTGCAGTCACAGGATACTGACGGGGGGATCCGCGGAGGCCCGTCGTTTTCATGGTACAGTACCGAACACAATCTGGATGCGTACGCGTTTTTTAATATGCTTTTCGTTTTGACCGGTAATCCCCGGTATGCCGCGGCGCGGGATAAGGCGTTCAAGTGGCTCCTGCTGTATAGTTACGATAAGCTGGATGTTCCGATCACGCGCGGGAAAGGCGATTCCACCATTGCTACCGATACCTATGCCTGGTCTATCGCGGCCATCGGTCCGGCGAAACTTAAAGAAGCGGGCATGGATCCGGATAAGATCATGGAATTTGCCGCGGAGCAGTGCGGCGTGAGTGTTTCTTATCCGCGGCCGGACGGGAAAACGGTTGCCGTAAAGGGGTTTGATTTCGCTCCGCAGCGCCACCTGGCGCGGGGCGGCGTAATTTCCACGGAATGGACGGCACAGATGATAACTTCTTTTAAGATAATGGCGGAGTATTACCGGCAGACGGGGGATTTAGAGAAATCCGGGAAATATCGGATTCAAGCGGAGGAATATCTGGGACATCTGTGCAATATGATCATCTGCAGTCCTTCTCCTTCCGGGCAAGGCGAAGGTTGCCTGCCGTATGCCAGCGCGGATTTTGTTGATACCGGCCACGGATGGAGGTCTCCGAAAGGGGAGTCTACCGGCTGTGTGTCCGGCACCGCGTATACGATTTTCGCGTATTACGGATATAATCCGCTGGAATTAAAATAAGCGGTCCGGAGCATATGAAGCCGCAATTGATTTCGATATACAGGAAGCTCTTTGCGCGTTTCGGCCCTCAGCACTGGTGGCCGGCGGATACGCCTCTTGAGGTTATGGTGGGCGCGATCCTGACGCAAAATACCAATTGGGGCAATGTGGAAAAGGCCGTCGGGAATTTAAAAAGGCACACGGTGCTGACCCTTTCCGGATTGCACGGTTTATCTCAGGCGAGGCTGGCTTCTTTGATCAGGCCGGCCGGCTATTACAATATCAAATCCGGGCGCCTCAAGAACTTTATTGATTTTTTTGTGAAAGAATACCGGGGAAATATACGCGAGACGCTTTCCGTGGAAACGCCCCGGCTGCGGGAACAGCTGCTTTCCGTAAACGGCATAGGCCCGGAAACCGCGGATTCCATATTGTTATACGCGCTGGGCCGGCCGGTATTTGTCGTGGATGCCTATACCAAACGGATATTATCCCGGCACGGGATGGCCGGGATAAACGATGATTATGCGGCAGTGCAAAACCTGTTTATGCGGAATCTCGATCCGGATGCGCGGCTGTTTAACGAATATCACGCTCTGTTAGTGCGGTTGGGAAAAGATTTCTGCTTGAAAAATAAACCTAAATGCGAGACATGTCCATTAAGATAGTTCACCGTTCATTGTTCACGGTTCATAGAATAGTACAAATACTATTTTCCGCTTTTTTACTGTCAACTGTCAGCGCCCCGCCGTATTGGAACGGCGGGTGCCGCCCTTCGGCGTACGGTGAACTGTTATCCGCTGCTGAGCCGCCTCGATATGAGATCAATGCGACGCTTGATATCGCGAAACATCGGATTTCCGCCCGGCAGAAAGTGGCGTATACCAATAACTCCGATAAAGAATTAAAAGAACTGTTTTTTCATATCTATCCGCACCGGTATTATTCCAAGGAAGACATCCGTTTTCTATACCGATATGCCGGATATTTTAAGGTCAATCCTTTCCCGGAAGGGTTTCAAAGCGGCGATTTAAAAATTAACGCTGTTTCTTCCTCGGGGAAAGCGCTCGTTTTTTCCGATGACGGCAAGGATCGTACTTTGCTCAGGGTGCGGTTGAATGCTCCCGTGCCTCCCGGGCAGTCCGTCGAGATGGAAATGGATTATGTCGTGGATATCCCGCATTCTTTCGGAAGATTCGGATGGCATAAGAATATTGTCAGCCTGACACGCTGGTATCCGATCTTAAGCGTGTTCGACGACGACGGCTGGCACAACTATCCTTTTTATATCTATCACCAGCCTTTTTTCAGCGAGGCGGCGTACTATAAAGTCATGTTGACAGTCCCCGCCGGCCAGACCGTTGTGTCTTCGGGAACGCTCCGGCAGAAAGATATAAATACCGACGGAACCCAGACATTTTCCATGGAAACCGGATCGCCGGTGCGGGATTTCGGCATGGGGATCTCGGATGATTTTTCGGTGTATACGCTGGAAGACGGGGATGTGCATATCAACGCCTATTATCTGCCCGGGGATGAGACAGCGGCGCGGGATGCCGCTCATAATGCGCGGGATATCATGCGTTTCTATGCCGCGCGTTTCGGCGGATATCCCTATCCGCAGTTGAACCTGGTTCCCAGCTACCTGGGATACGGCGGCTGCCAGTCGTCGGGCCTGGTTTTTATCGACACAAGGGCGTATACACTGCCGGGGTTTTTAAGCCGATACTTTGATTTCCTGATCTCTCATGAAACCGGGCACCAGTGGTTTTACAATATTATCGGTTCCGACGAATACCGGGAGATGTTCCTTGATGAAGGGATGAATTCTTTCTGGCTGCTGCAATATCTCGAGAATAAATACGGCCCCCGCGCCGGGGTTTTAACGCTCCCGGGGGCAGTGCGGTGGTTCATCCCGAATTTTGCCTTTCGGGACTCCGCCATCGCGCGGTATATATACATGGCGAAAAACGGCTTAGATGGCGCGGTTGTCGGCGATCTTTCCGGTTTTCAGGAACCGTCATCGATTTTCGCTTTGGCCTACGGCAAAGGCGCCGCTGTGCTGGGAATGCTGCGCGCGGAGATCGGAGAGGATGTTTTTGAAAAGATCGTGCGGCGCTATACTGCCGAGTTCAGATTCAAAAATATCAGGGTGAGCGAGTTTATCGGAATATGCAATGAAGAATCCGGCCGGGATCTGGCTTCTTTTTTTCAGCAGTGGCTCAAAACAGACAATAAAGTTGATTTCGCGGTCGCCTCGGTAAAACCCGGCAGGGTTGTCCTGGAAAATCGCGGAGCCATTACCATGCCGGTGAAAACCAGGATCGTGTATGCGGATGGCGGCGGCACGGAAGATTCCTGGGACGGGATATCGAAGATAAAGATTGTCGGAACGGATCCAGGCAGAAAAGTAACACGGGTGGAGGTGGATCCTGATGGATCTATTGTCTTGGATGTAGACCGTACGAATAATCACTGGCCGCGTAAATTCGATCTAAAGCCGGTCCCGTTCTACTTTTTTCCGTATGAGATCCCGCTTTTCTCTTCGCGGGATTCCTATAATCTTATTGCCGGCCCGAACGTGGGCGGTTCTTCCGCGGGAGCGGCGGCATCCCTGGCCGCCCCGTATAATGCCGTCGTGCGCTTAAGCACGGATTATGATTTTAACGGTAAAGCCCTGGATTCCCGGCTGGGGTATGAGCTGGGGCATCTTTTTAATACCCAGACCGCGGCCGGGTTTGAGATTTTTGATTATGAATCAAGCAAGGACGGCCGCGATCTCACCGGCGGTAAATTGTATGTTCGTAAAGAACTCTGGCCCGCAAGTTACGGTCTTTTCGACCTGAACGACCATGTAACCGGGTATCTTATCCGGAATCAGGAATTGAAATCAGCCGGCCTGCAGGGGCAGGAATCTATTCAGTCTCAGCATTACCGCAGGAAAGACGAGGCGATTATCGGGGTAACCGGTTCACTGGGGAGGTACGGTCCGTATCCCGATCCCCAGTACGGATGGAAATTTATTCCCACACAGGAGTTTGCGGGGCATTTTTTAGGCGGGCACGAAACATTCTGGCGGACGAGTCTGGAATTAGACAGGTATCATCTTCTCGTTCCCCGGCTCCAGCATGTTATAGCCGCCCGTGTTAAATTCGGCTGGGGCGAGGGGTCGGATAAAGACCTTTTCCAGATGGGCGGGCCGGATGGCCTGCGGGGATACAGCCGTAAAACGGTTGCCGGAGCTCATATGTTGCTGGGGGGCGTCGAATACCGCCTGCCCTTGCGCTCCGATATGCGCTGGCGCGCGCCGGGCAGATCATTTTCTCTTGATAAGATCCAGGCCGTCGGTTTTTTTGACGCGGGAAGGGCCTGGTATGCGTCATACCGCGAGGCCGATTTTAAAAAGGACGCCGGCCTGGGGCTGCGGTTGCATCTTAATATACTCGGTTTTCTTGAGAAAGCCGTCGTACGTCTGGATGTTGCCCAGGCTATCAACGAACCGAAAGAAGAACCGCATGTGTGGTTCGGGCTCTCTCAAGCGTTTTAACGATAAGTCAGTGTAAAGTGTTTAAGTTTGTAAGTGTGTAAGGCGGCGCTGAAGGCCACCATACTTACACACTTTACACTTATACACTTACACACTACTCATGCCGATTTACGAATACAATTGTAATAAATGCCGCCATCGATTTGAGTTCCTGGTGCGCAGCAGCGGAGAAAAAGTAATTTGTCCGAAGTGCGGTAAGGCGGACTTAAACCGCCTGATGTCCGGTTTTTCTTTTGCCTCGCGGGATAAAAGCGGCGCGCTGACCGCTTCTTCTTCGGGGTGCAGTGGTTGTTCAAGCCACAATTGTGCCACCTGTTCTCACTGATGATCAATCAAAAAAGGCTTATCGCGTTAACCGGGAAATTGATCGGCATCAACTCGGAGAATCCCCCGGGTGATGAAATCCGTATAGCCCGTTTTGTGACCGGATATTTAGAGGGGCTGGGGATCAAGTCTAAGATATATGAGTTTAAAAAAGGCCGGCCGAACGTTGTGGCGGTTTTTAAGGGCCGGGACAAAAAACGTTCCTTGCTGGCGACTCCTCACCTGGATACGGTCCCGGCTGGCAAGAATTGGAAATTTCCCCCGTTTCGGGGGATCGTTTCCGGCGGGAAGATGTACGGCCTGGGGACAACCGATTGTAAGGGGAATCTGGCGTGTCTTATGGAGGTTATAAAAAGTTTAGTTGAAGATAGAATTCAATTAGACTATAATCTATTGTTCGCCGCTACCGCTGATGAAGAGAGTGGTTCCGGACTGGGCTTGATCCCGCTTCTTGATAAGGGTATCCTGAAGCCTGACGCGGCCCTGGTGCTGGACGCGGATGATTTCGAGGTGATTGTGGCCCAAAAGGGGCTTATGCATTTGAAGCTCATCATTGCAGGGAAACGGGCGCACGGCGCATATCCCTGGCTCGGGCGAAACGCCATAGACGCGGCTGTACGGATTCTCGGAGAGATAAAGGCGTATAGATTCAGGTACGAACCGGGCGTTCAAAAGCAGGGCAGTGCTTATCTGCGGCCGGCCACGGTGAATATCGGGACTATGCGCGGAGGAGATAAGGTAAATGTGGTTGCGGACTGGTGTGAGTGCGAATTGGATTTTCGGTATCTTCCCGGGATGAACGCACAGAGGATACTGAAAGACCTGCGGGCGATAACGAAGAAACATGCCCGGAAGTTTACCGTTGAAATCGAAGGTATTCAAAATCCGTATTATATCGGCGAAGAACATCCGCTGGTGGTGTTTTTAAAACAGGCGGCACGCGCCACCGGTGTCCGGGCCCGGATCAAGGGGTCGGAAGGGGCAACGGTAATAACTTTTTTTCAACATAAAAATATACCCGCGGTAGCCACCGGCTTTGGATGCGGCGGCTGTGCGCACACCGTGGATGAGTATGCAAAGGTCGATAATTTGTACAAGGGCGCTCGCATGCTGGAAGAATTCCTGAAAATTTACAAATTTTAACCCGGATTGTGCATGAGAAGTTCGGGTTTAACCCGGAGAGTGTTATGGAAGGAATAAAATTCTGCAGAAGGCCGAAATTGAAAAATCCGTATTTGATAGTCGCCTGGCCCGGCATGGGAGAGGTGGCTTTTAAGGCGGCGACATATCTGGTGCATAAACTGAAGGCGGAAGAATTCGCCGAGATCCCGTCGATGGATTTTTTTTACCTGACCGAAAGCACGGTGCGGGGGGGTGTCCTTAATCTCCCGGAGCCGCCGTTCAGCAGGTTTTATTTTTATAAAAATAAGGAGGGGAAGAACGATCTGATATTTTTCGTAAGCGACGCCCAGCCGGACCTGGCGCTCGCGGAGGAGTATTCCCGGAGGATCCTTTCGGTAGCCAGGCATTACAAGGTAAAAACGATTTTCGGCTTCGCGGCCATGCCCCAGCCGATCGAGCATACCCAGCCGCCCGGGGTGTGGTATACGGCTACGGCGGCGGCGATCAACAACGAGATGAAAAAATACGATCTGCGTATGTTATCCGAGGGGCAGATAAGCGGGATGAACGGGCTTTTTCTGGGTATCGCCAAACGGGAGGGGTTTCCCGGCCTGTGCCTGCTGGGGGAGATCCCGCTCTATACCATCCAGGTTGAAAATCCCCGCGCCTCGCAGGCTGTATTGGAGGTACTGTGCAAGATCCTGAATAAGAAGGTCGACCTTTCCGAACTTACCGAACAGGCGCAGGTCATGGAGAATCAGATTAACAGTCTGCTCGATTATCTGAAGGTGGGCCCTGCCCCGGGGCCGATCGGAGAAGACGAAATAGAGAAAATAAAAAAGTCGCTCAGCCAGCTTACCAAACTCCCGCTTTCAATCAAAGAGAGGATCGAGAAACTTTTCTCGCAGGTCAAGCAGGATCTCACTAAGGCGCAGGAATTGAAGGCCGAGCTGGATAAGTGGAATGTGTATAAGGAATATGAAGACCGGTTCCTGGATTTATTTAAGGATAAACGGGACAGGAATAATTAAACCGGAAGCGACCAGTTAATTATATATGCCGCAATCGAACGCATCGATTCAAGGTATCATTTTTGATCTAGGCCGGGTGCTTGTTGACTTTGATCATGGGATCGCCGCCCGGAAACTTTCCGGAGTCATGCATAAGACGCCGCAGGAAGTATATGACCTTTTTTTTTCTTCGGGGCTGACCCAGTTGTTTGAAGCAGGAAAACTGTCTCCCGAAGAATTCTTTTTGAAAATAAAAGAGGCGCTTGGCCTGTGCATGGAATATGATGATTTTCTCCCCGTATGGAACGGGATTTTTTTTCTCAGCGATGAGAATAAAGCTTTGTATGGCCTGGTTAAGGGGTTGCGGAAACGATACAAAGTTCTCCTCCTGTCCAATATTAATGTCCTGCATTACAACTACCTGAAAGAGCATTTTCCCGTCTTTGACGTTTTTCACGCCGTTGTCACTTCTTTCGAAACGGGCGTCATCAAACCCGATCCGCGGATTTACAGGAAAGCGCTGGAGGTGCTGGCAATGCCCGCGCAGACTGTTTTTTATACCGACGACCGTCCGGAACTTATCGAAGGGGCGCTGTCCCTCGGGATAAAAGGATTCGTTTACCGGGGCGTCGAACAATTAAAAATCGATCTCTCTTCTTGCGGAATTCATGCGTAACCGGGGAGAAGAGGGAACGGCCGCGGCCGTTTCTCACGAAGGTACATATGAAAAATGCCCGTTTTCAGCGCCGTTTTTACCGGGATTGGGTATATCCGAAAGGTTTGTATACAGAAGAGATCGTGGTTAAAGAAACCGACGTGCAGATTCTTACCAATAAGCCTTTGGATCGTGCTTTTGTGCTGCGCAGGATCGGCCTTTACCGCGGGGCGATCGAAGATTACATTAATTATAAAGATAAACGGTTTCTCACGTCGTTGAAACCAATTGCGGTTGAATTACGGGCCGAGCCGATCGTCAGGGAAATGGCCCGGCAGGCTTTTGCCGCCAATGTGGGCCCGATGGCGGCGGTTGCCGGAGCGATCGCGCAGTTTGTGGGCAGGGATATTCTGCGCAAAGGGTATACCGATGTTATTGTGGAGAACGGGGGCGATATTTTTATGCGTATCACCCGCGATATACGGGTTGGTTTTTATCACGGTAAAAACAGCGTTTTAAACTCCCTGCGCCTGAAAATAAAACCCCGGGGTACTCCACTGGGGATTTGCGCTTCTTCGGGGACCGTCGGCCATTCGTTGAGCTTCGGTATCGCGGATAGCGTGGTGGTCGCGGCGGGGAATGCGGCGTTAGCCGATGCCGTCGCCACTGCCGCCGCAAACCGGGTAAACGCGAAGGGAGACTGCGCCGGGGCGATTGATTTTGCGCGTTCGATCAAAGGAATACGCGGTGTGATCGTTGTGCTGGGGAATCATATGGCCGGATGGGGCAGTTGTTTTGAGATCGCATAAAATATTTTTTAAAAAACCGGCTTCTCCGTCGATAAATAAATCTTGACAATGACAACAGGTTGTGATAAATTTATACCGTCAATACAAGATGTAGGAGAAAACTACAGGAGGGTGGTTAAAAAACGTGAAAAAAAACGGGTGCATAGACTGAGGCTCTTAATATGGGAAGAGCCTTTTTTATTAAATGAGCGCATAAGCTACGGAAGTCCCCCACGGGGACTTCCGTAGCTTATAGGCGCGAATTTATCCCGTGATTTGTGAAACAAATCATCGGGATAAGAGGCAGCAAAACCGAAGGAATCAAAGAGGAACAGTGAAAACGGTCGGCATAACCTACGATTTAAAAACAGATTACGAATTTAAGAAAGGCGATCCGGCAGACGCGAACGCTGAGTTTGATCATCCCTCGACCATTGACCGTATTTCCGCCGCGATAGAATCTAATGGGTTTAAGACGAAGAAAATCGGCAATGTTTCGTCTTTGTTGGACAGCATCGGCAGGCTGGATGTGGATATCGTGCTTAATATTTCGGAGGGGTTGTGCGGCAGGAACAGGGAATCTCAGGTGCCTATTTTACTGGAAATGGCCGGTATCCCTTTTGTGGGAGCGGACGCGTTGACGCTGGGGATGACGCTTGATAAAGTAATGGCAAAAAAGATTTTTATCGCCGATAAAATTCCCACCCCGCGGTTTTTTGAGGTGAAGGCGGATCCCGACGGTAATTCCGTGTTATCAACCGACCATTTGCAATATCCGCTTTTCGTAAAACCGCGTTTTGAGGGCTCTTCCAAAGGATTAAGTGAATCATCCCGTGTGGGAACCCCCGAGGAATTGAAAAAACAAGTGGAATACGTGATCCGCACCTATAAACAGCCGGCATTGGTTGAGGAGTTTATCCGTGGGGAAGAATTTACCGTTGCGATTATCGGTAACGAGCCTCCCGAGATTATGCCGATTGTCCAGATCGAGATCGAAGGCAGGCTGAAGCTGCAGGATAGGTTTTATACCTTCGGCCACATTACTTCGGAAAAACTGCAATATGTGTGCCCGGCGCGGATAAACGACGGCCTTAAAAACAAGATCAACAGGTTGGCGCTTAAAACCTTTGAGTCTGTTGAATGTAAGGACTTAGGCAGGATCGATTTCAGGGTGGATGAGCAGGGGAATCCGTATGTGCTGGAGATAAATCCTCTGCCTTCTTTGTCGTCGGAAGATGTGTTCATGGTGGTGGCCAAGGCTATGGGGATCACCTACGATGATATCATCGGTAAGATACTGAACTGCGCAATCAAGCGGTATAACCTAAACTAAAATGAAGATAGCCCTCACCTGTAATCTTAAGAAAGAAGACGATTCAAAGCCTCCCGATTATTTTTCCGAATTTGACTCTCCGGAAACCGTTAATGCCATTACCAATGCCTTGAAATCCCGCGGGCACAGCGTTGATTTTATTGATGCCGAGCGCCCGGATTTATTTTCTCATTTTAAGAATAACCGCACAGACATGGTTTTTAATATCGCGGAAGGCACTAACGGGAAGTTCCGCGAGTCGCATATCCCCGCCATACTGGATTTTTTAAACATTCCCTACACCGGTTCCGACACCTTTTCCCTGGCAGTGGCGCTTAATAAAGCGTTTACCAAAAAAATTCTGAAAGCCGATAATATACCGACTCCGGCGTTCCAGCTTTTTTCAAAAGGAGACGAACAACTTGATTCGGAGCTGGTATTCCCGCTCATTATCAAACCGAACTGCGAGGGGTCGGCTAAGGGCGTGAGTACCGCGAATGTGGTTAAAACAAAGGACGGTTTGTATGCGCGGGTGCGGGAGATGTTGAAGCATTACCGGCAGGAAGTCATAGCCGAGGAGTTCATCGAAGGCAAGGAACTGACCGTGGGGATATTGGAGAATGGTACCGTCCGGGTACTCCCCATTTTAGAAATAGATTTTTCTTCGTGCGCAAAAAGCGGAGAGTATTTTTATTCATGGCGAATGAAGGAATTCCAGGGTAATGAGGAACTGGGTTTGACGCCGACTTTTTATTGCCCTGCGCGCTTGGATGCCAAAACGGAAAAATTGGTAAAAGAAACTGCATTCAGGACCCACCGCGCCATAGGATGTTGTGATATATCGCGGACCGATATCCGTTTGAACAAGGATAATATTCCCTATGTGCTGGAGATAAACCCCCTGCCGGGCCTGAACCCGAGAACTTCAAATTTTCCGATCATGGCATATGCGGCCGGGATGAAATACGATGAAATCATTGATTCTGTATTGATGAACGCCTTTAAAAGGAGGAAGATAAATAATGGGTAATACGGCGGCGACAGAGAATCAGAAGATGATTGCTGAAAATATCATAGCGACGCGATTAACCAGAAGAGGGCGTGATTACCAGCAAATAAGCCTGTATAAAGATGTTAATCCTCTTGACTGGGAAGATTGGCATTGGCAGATGAAAAACCGGATTACCAAGCTGGAGCAGATAAGCCAGGTGATAAAATTAACCCCGGAAGAGGAAGAGGGCATAAAAAACGCCAAAGGGCGGATGGCCATGGCTATTACTCCTTACTGGGCAACGCTTATCGATGCCGATGATCCCGCGTGCCCTATCAGGCGGCAGGCTGTCCCGACTGCCAATGAGTTCAAAGTCGGCCCGTATGAAATGGTTGACCCGTGCGGTGAAGACACCGATTCTCCCGCGCCTTATTTAGTGCACCGGTACCCGGATCGCGTGCTGCTACTGGGTACCGAGCATTGCGCGATGTATTGCCGGCATTGTACGAGAAGAAGGCTGGTGGGCGCTGAAGCGCAGATGGATAATTCGACAACCCGCTGGGATGCGGCTATTGAGTATATACGGTCAAACAAGAAGATTCGGGATGTGCTGATTTCCGGAGGAGATCCGCTGACCTTGGAGGATGATGTTTTGTTGGATCTGTTGAAGAAGGTGCGCAGCATTCCGCACATAGAGTTCGTGCGTATCGGGACCAGGGTTCCGGTCACGCTTCCGCAGCGTATTACTGAAAAGCTTATCGCTTCTCTTAAGCAATTCGGCCCGGTATGGATAAGCATCCATTTTAACCATCCCAAGGAAATAACCCGCAGGACCAGGGTTGCCTGTGAAATGCTGGCTGATTCCGGTTTCCCTTTGGGCAGCCAGACCGTGCTTTTAAAAGGTGTCAATGAACGGCCGTACATCATGCGCAAGCTTATGCAGGAACTGCTCAAAATCAGGGTCAGGCCGTATTATATTTACCAATGCGACTTGGTCCGCGGGACGCAGCATTTCAGAACGTCGGTAAGCGAAGGCATCAATATCATAGAAAAGTTGAGGGGGCATACTACCGGTTATGCCGTTCCCACCTTTGTTATAGACGCACCCGGCGGCGGCGGAAAGATCCCCATAGGTCCCGGATATATCATTTCTCAGGCAAAAGGTAAGTACGTATTGAGGAATTACAAGAATAAGATTTATACCTACTTCGAATGATGCATTAATCGTAGGGGCACGGCATGCCGTGCCCCTACTTCATAAAAAAAAAGGGGACGGTTCTATTTTTTTTAAAAAATAAAAAAATAGAACCGTCCCCTTTTTTTGTCTTGACCCATAAATTCCTGCATTATATAATTATATGTTCTAAAAAGAATAGTCCATTATTTCCGGATGCCCTGCAAATCTGTTTTTCTTTCAGCGTTTTTTGGGAGTGGGAGTGCTATGAAAGTATAAAAATGGAAGGAGTTCGCTTATGGATGTTCAAAACAAAAGAAGCGTAATACTCTTGGGACATGCTCATGCCGGAAAAACGACCTTATCAGAAAGCCTGCTTTTTCACTGCGGAACTACGAATCGCAAAGGAACCCTTGCCGAGGGGAATACGGTTAGCGACTATAATTGGGATGAGATCGAACGCAAAAGTTCGATTAATGCCAGTTTCATGCATTGTGAGTGGCAGGACCTGCGTATTCAGATTATTGATACCCCCGGGTACCTTGATTTTGTGGGGGAGAACATATCCGCTATTCGGGCCGTGGATAACGGGATCGTAGTGGTGGATGCGTCATCCGGGGTAGAAGTAGGCACGGAGCGAGGCTGGGAAATGCTGGAGAAAGAAAAGCTCCCCCGTCTTATCTTTGTGAATAAAACAGACAAAGAAGATGTGAATCTGGAGAAGGTGACCGGCGAAATCAGGGAGGTTCTTTCTAAAAAAGCGATCCCGTTGGATAAAGCCCATGAAGATGATCTCATGGAGTTGGTGGCCGAGACCGATGACGCGCTGCTGGAAAAGTTTTTAAGCGAGGGGAAGCTTTCGGAAGCCGAGGTGAAAGCGGGATTACATAAAGCGATCCTTACCGCCAAGATATTCCCCATTGTGTACGGTTCGGCTTTGAACGATAAAGGGTTGGATGAAATGCTCGAGATCATAAAGAAATATTTCGCTTCCCCCGTGGAAAGGCCGGCGTTGGAAATGACGGAAGGGAACGTTGAATTCAGTGAATCCTCTCCGTTTTCCGCTTTTGTATTTAAGAGTATTTTTGATCCGTATGTGGGCCAGTTGACGCTGGTCAGGGTTTTTTCCGGGAAGTTGGCCGCTAACGCCGTCTTTTATAACGTTACCAGGAAAGAAACAGAACATATGGGGCAGATATATCTCTTGCAGGGGAAAGAGCAGAGGAGTTTGGACGCGGCAACGTGCGGTGATATCGTGGCCATTCCAAAATTAAAAGGGACGCATACCGCTGATTCTTTAACCGAGCAGGGGAAACCGGTTTTATTTAAGCCTTTTGAGTTCCCGGAGGGGATGATGTCCGCTTCCATAAAACCTCATGCCCGGCAGGATGAAGAGAAAATATCGCTGGCGCTCCATAAGCTGACCGCGGAAGACCCGACGTTCCAGGTAAAAGTGGATCCTGAAACCAAAGAAATGGTTGTTTCGGGTATCGGTGATCTGCATATTAACGTGATCGTTGCCCGGCTTAAGAAACGGTTTAATGTCGGGGTTGACCTGGGCAAACCGAAGGTACCGTATAAAGAAACTATCACCAGGACCGCTAAATGCCAGGGGAAGTTTAAACGGCAATCGGGCGGACGGGGACAGTACGGCGATGTCTGGCTTGAGGTCTCCCCTACGGCCGGTAAAGGGTTTGAGTTCGTCGATAAGGTCTTTGGCGGTGCTATCCCGAAAAATTTCATACCGTCGGTGGAAAAAGGGGTCAGGAATACCATGGCGGAAGGTATTATCGCCGGTTTCCCGGTAGTGGATCTGCAGGTTACCGTGTATGACGGTTCTTACCACGATGTTGACTCTTCCGATATGGCGTTTCAGATCGCCGCCAGGATCGGATTACGCAAGGCATTCATGGTCGCTAACCCGGTCCTGCTTGAGCCGGTCATGAATGTGGATGTGGCTATTCCGGAAGATTACCTGGGCGCTGTATCCGGGGATTTGAATTCCCGCCGCGGCCGGCCGGTAGGCATGGAAGCCAGGGGTAAACTGCAGGTTGTTAAAGCGCAGGTTCCCCTTGCGGAGATGTTCACCTACGGCAATGACCTTCGATCCATGACTCAGGGGAAAGGGATCTATACCATGAAATTTTCGCATTATGAACAGGTGCCGCCCAAGATAGCCGGAACCATTGTAAGTCAGTATCAAGCGCATCATAAAGAGGAAGAAGAGAATAGTTGACAGTTTACAGATAACAGATGACAGGAGAGCGCTAAACGAGAAAAATTTATAGTTAACCGAGTGCGATTAGAAAAATCCGGAGGTAAAGTTGAAGATAGGTATATTCGGCATTGAAGGATTTTCGACAGGCAAAGGGAATATTGTTGACGAACGGATCGATACATTAAAGGATATGTTTAAATCCGCGAAGAAGGTTTTTATCCAGGCGGACATTATTACCGAATCCGATAAACTCAAGGAAGCGGACGGGATCGTCTGTCCCGAAAAAGGCAGGTTTGATCTTATTGTCGGGGATCTTGAATTTGTGGAGACCAGGCTTGAGCGTACCGAAGACCCCGTGGAGAAGGAGTTATTCAATCGTTTTAAACCCATGCTGGAAAAAGAAGAATTGCTCGCCGGAGTGGTGTTGAGCGAAGCGGAAAAAAAGATCATTCAGGGATACCCTCTGTTGACCATGAAACCTCTTTTTCTGGTCAAAAGCGAAGACCTCGAGAATAAGGAAAAGATATTATTTTCCGCTTATTACGGGCTCGGGTTTATATCGTTTTTCACGGCGGGCGATAAAGATTCCCATTCCTGGGCGGTCAGGAAAGGGGCTTCGGCTTGGGAAGCGGCCGGGTGTATCCATTCCGATATCCAAAAAGGGTTTATACGGGCGGAAGTAATGAGCTACGCGGATCTTATGAGTGCGGGCGATTTTAACCAGGCGCGCGCTCATGATAAACTGCGGCTGGAAAATAAGGAATATGTCGTTCAAGACGGGGATTTGATTAATTTTCGGTTTAATAAATGAATTTATTATGGAGAGGACAGCATGATTCAGATCAAACGCGCATTGGTCAGTGTGTCGGATAAAACGGGGGTCGTGGAATTTTGCCGCCAGCTTTCCTTTCTGGGAGTGGAGATCCTTTCGACCGGAGGAACGGCAAAAGCTCTGAGAGAGAATAATATCCCGGTTATTGACGTGTCCGACTATACCGGGTTTCCGGAAATGCTGGATGGGAGAGTAAAGACCCTGCATCCAAAAATCCACGGCGGACTTCTTGCCCTGCGTGCGAATCCCGAACACCGGGCGGTTTTAAAGAAATACGGTATTGGATTGATCGATATGGTGGTGGTTAATTTATATCCTTTCCAGAAAACGATCGCCCGGGAGCAAGTTACCAGGGAAGAGGCTATTGAGAATATTGATATCGGAGGCCCTTCCATGCTTCGTTCCGCTGCCAAGAATCATCAATCGGTCGTGGTTGTCTCTGCCCCTGCGCAATACGCGCGTTTATACCAGGAATTGGCCATGAATAACGGGGGCATCAGTGAAGAGACTGCGGCTGTTCTTGCCGGCGAAGTTTTCCGGTTGACCGCCGCATATGACAAAGCGATCTATGAGTATTTAAGCGGGCAGGGGGAGAACAGCGAGCCTGCGGCAGATCGGTTCCCGGAGTCTCTGCGCCTGGAATTCCGCAAGATCCAGGATTTACGCTATGGGGAAAATCCGCATCAGGGAGCGGCTTTCTATAAGGATAAATCTTTTTCCCGGGGGTTGATCAACCTCAGGCAGCTGCAGGGAAAGGAGCTTTCCTATAATAATATATTGGATTTAAACAGTGTCTGGGAATTGGTAAAGGAATTTAACGGACCGGCCGCAGTGATTGTCAAACATAATAATCCTTGTGGAGCTGCCGAGGCAAAAGATTTGTCTCTTGCTTTCAAGTCTGCCCGTGCCTGCGACCCGCTTTCCGCATTCGGCGGGATTGTGGGGCTCAACCGTCCTTTGGATGCCAAAACCGCCGGGATTATCGCCTCCAGCGGTTTTCTCGAGTGCATTATCGCTCCCGGGGTTTCTCGGGAGGCCCGCGGGATATTCGCCTCTAAAAAGAACCTTCGGTTACTGGAGTTGAAAGACAGAGAAGCGGTGCGGGAGTATGATTATAAAAAAGTAAGCGGCGGATTGCTTTTGCAGGATAAAGATATCCAGACGTTAGATAAGGATAAACTTACGGTGGTTACCCGTAAGAAACCCACGAAAGCCCAGTATTCCACTCTTTTGTTCGCCTGGAAGGTCGCCAAACACGTGAAATCCAACGCTATCGTTTTGGCCCAGGGGAGCAAAACGGTAGGTATCGGCGCCGGCCAGATGTCCCGGGTCGATTCCATGATCATTGCCCGGAGAAAAGCCGGAAAATATGCCAAGAACAGTTGTATGGCGTCGGATGCCTTTTTCCCGAAAACGGATGCGATCGTCGAGGCTGCCCGGGCAGGGGTTACGGCCATTATCCAGCCAGGCGGTTCGATTGCCGACGCGGAAATAATCGCGGCTTGTGATAAATACAAGATCGCGATGGTAACCACCGGCATGCGTCACTTCAGACATTAAATGTCCTACCTCAAAACCGTTCAATACCTGGATTCGTTCATTAATTACGAGAGAAAAAACGAGTATTCCTATAAGCGTTCGTTTAAGCTTGAACGCATCCGGGATTTTCTCTGTCTCATAGGTAATCCTCAGGATTCTCTGCGTTGCATACATATCGCGGGTACCAAAGGGAAAGGTTCGGTTTCGGCATTCACTGCCTTTGTCTTGCGCGCGGCCGGATACAAAGTCGGTTTATATACGTCGCCGCATCTCTTGGATGTCCGGGAACGGATTCGGATATTGCATATAAGGGGCGGACGGTCTCCGAAGCGTCAACCTTCGGGATTTATAGATCTCGAGGGGATGATCGGGAAGCGGGCACTTGACGAACTGGTAGGGCGGCTTAAACCGGTAATAAACAGGTATAACCGGGTTTCGAAATACGGCCCGCTTTCATTCTTTGAAGTGTATACCGCTTTGGCATTTCAGTATTTCAAAGAAAAAAAAGTTGACTTCGCGGTTTTAGAAACCGGGCTCGGAGGAAGACTGGATGCTACGAATGTTGTCCGGTCTCATGTCTGCGGGATTACTTCGATAAGCCTCGACCATACGCAGAAATTAGGCAATACTCCTGCGGAAATTGCGGCTGAAAAAGCGGGTATTATAAAAATGCCCCGGGATGCCGGTATGGCGGACGCCCGGTTGAACGTAGTGAGTGCTCCGCAGGATGTCGAGGTTTTAAAGGTTTTACGGGACCGGTGCCGGAGGCAGGGCGGGGTGTTTTATGAGATCGGGAAAGACATATTCTGTGAAAGCGGTTATGCGTGCCTGGAGTATCAGGAATTTTCTATACGCGGAATCTTGGGTGATTTCAAGAATTTGAGAATAAAGCTTTTAGGTAAGCATCAACAGGTTAACGCCGCGCTGGGAGTAAGTCTTGTTGTTTTGTTGGGTATGACGGACGGCCTGCGGATAAAAAAGAAAGTCATCAAAGAAGGATTGTATCAAACGGCATGGCCGGGCAGATTTCAGATTTTTTCCGGGGAGCCTTTGATCGTGCTGGATGGGGCCCATAATTCTGCCTCAGCGCGAGTGCTTCGGGAGAATCTCAAGGAGTATTTCCCCGGGAAACGGATTATTTGCATCGTGGGGATTTCCCTGGACAAAGATATCCGGGGAATTTGCGCCGAACTTATCCCTTATTGTGAAGTGGTGATCTTTTCCCGCGCGAATAATCCCCGCGCTGCGGAGCCGGGGGATATCGCTGCCTGCGCGCGCGCCTGTGCAGGAGCGCGCGGAATGAGCGTTGCCCGGGATGTCGGAACGGCATTGGAACTGGCGCGCAGCAATGCGGACCGGGATTCGGTGATAGTAGTGGCGGGATCGTTGTTTCTCGTAGCCGAGGCGAGGGCGCTGTTGGCGAAGGGCCTTCACGCAAGAATTCGATAATGAGCGATGGAATTATATAAAGAGGATACGATCGCGGCCATAGCAACCGCTTCGGGAGAATCGGGGATCGGAATCGTGCGCGTGAGCGGCACGCGGGCCATAGAAATCGCCGAGATGATTTTTGTCCCCGCGAACGGCAAACGGCTCGCGCGGTCGCCGGGGTATACCCTGCATTACGGCTGGATTGTAAAGGAGGATGTCCCGGCCGGCGGTTCAGCGCGCCCCGGGATTATCGATGAAGTCTTGGTGACGGTGATGCGCGCCCCGCGCAGCTATACCCGCGAGGATGTGGTTGAGGTAAATTGCCACGGGGGGATCGTTGCGCAGCGGGCGGTGCTGGAACGTATCCTGGAAAAGGGCTGCCGCCTTGCTCAGCCGGGAGAATTTACCAGAAGGGCGTTTTTAAACGGAAGGATCGATCTTTCCCAAGCCGAAGCGGTCCTGGATATTATTAAGGCCAAGACGGATTCCGCTCTCATCATAAGCATGGAGCAGCTGCGGGGAGTATTTTCCCGCGAGGTGCGGAAAATACGGAAGCGTCTGGTTGAAGCCCTTGCGGTGATCGAGGCGAATATCGACTTTCCCGAAGAGGAAATCGATCCGGTTCAGCGCGAAGAAATTTCCGGAACGGTGCGGGAAGTAAGCGTTTGGTTACGGGAGATATTGGATTCTTCCGCCCGGGCGCGTATTTTCCGCGAGGGCGTGAGCGTGGTTATCTGCGGGAAGCCTAATGTCGGGAAATCGTCGCTTTTGAATGTTATTCTCAAACAGGAACGGTCGATCGTAACGCCTGTTGCCGGAACGACACGGGATACCATTGAGGAGATCATCGATATGCGCGGTATCCCCGTGAAAATCGTGGATACCGCCGGGATCGTGAAACCCCGTGATGTGGTTGAAAAAAAAGCGGTCCAGCGCGCAAGGAAATATATGGATTCCGCCGACGTGGTGATCCTGGTTTTTGACGCGAGCCGCGAGTTGTCGGCCGAAGACACCGCGCTCATGCGCAGGCTTAAACATAAAAAGATCATCGCCGTATTGAATAAAACAGATCTGCCGCGGCGCATCAAAGCGTCGGTCATTGCCGGGCGGTTCGGTACTCCGATCGAGATCTCCGCCCGAAAACTTAAGAATATCCGCGGGTTGGAAGAGGCGGTTATCGGTTGCGTGTGCAAAGGAGGCTTTTCTCCCGGCGCCTCAATGCAGATGAGCAATGCCAGGCATATTCACGCGGTTAAGAAAGCGGATACCTTGATCGCCGGGATTTTACATTCATTGGAGAAAAGGATATCTCTGGAATTTATCGCGCAGGATATCAAAGAAGTTCTTGGATATTTTGATGAGATTCTGGGAAAACGGTTTTCTGAAGACCTGCTGGATAGGATTTTCAGCGATTTTTGTATAGGCAAATAAACCCATAGACGGAGGCCGGCAATGGATAAGAAAAAAATAGAACGGGCGGTTCGGGATATTTTGAATGCCATCGGCGAAGATCCAAACCGAAAAGATATGGTTGAAACTCCCCGCCGGGTGGCGGATATGTATGAAGAGATATTTTCCGGGATCGGGCAGGATCCGGCTAAAGAGTTCGAGATCATGCTGGAGCAGAAACACGATGAGATCATTTTGTTGAAGAGTATCCCGTTTTATTCGGTATGCGAGCATCATCTTATCCCGTTTTTCGGCCGCGCCCACGTGGCATATATCCCTAAGCAGGGGAGAGTTACCGGTTTGAGCAAACTGGCCCGGGTAGTGGATATTTTATCCCGGCGGCCCCAGGTTCAGGAACGGCTTACTACCCAGATCGCCGAGATCATCATGTCGCAGCTTAAGCCGCAGGGGTGTATGGTGGTGATTGAAGCCGAGCATCTCTGTATGTCGATGCGGGGGGTAAAAAAACCGGGTACGCTTACGGTTACGTCGGTGGTGAGGGGGATTTTTCAAAAAAATGAAAAAACACGTTCGGAGGCACTGGCTTTGATGAGGTCGTAGGCGCAGATGGAAAAAACTAAAAAGATCCTGATTATATCTTCCGATATAAATCTCAAAGAGGTCCTGCGGATTTGTTTTAAGGGATGGGGATATGAGGTTTTTCTTTTGGATACTGTCCCGGATGGTACCGATCCCATCAAGCGGGTTTCTCCGGATGTTATCGTGGTCGATGTTTATTCCGCGACCAAAGGCGAACTTGAAATATGCCGGTTGTTGAAAGATGATTTTCTCACCGCGTTTATTCCTGTTATAACTTTGATAAACAAGCGGCAGCTTAAAACCCACCTTTTGAATTTGAAACAGGGAGTCGACGATTTCGTCATCAAACCTCCCGATCCGCTTGATCTGCGCGTGCGCATAGAAATGGCGGTCCGCAGGTCACAGTACAGCTTTTACGCCAGCCCTTTGACCGGACTGCCCGGCGGAAGGATCATAGAAGAGGCTGCCGTCGAACGGCTGCATAAAAACATCCCCTTTTCATTCGGGTACCTGGATATCGATAAGTTCAAATCGTTCAATGATAATTACGGGTATGTCAAAGGGGACCGGGTGCTTATGCAGGCCGCCTATATGCTGTATACCATTATAAAAAAAACCGGGACGCCCGGTGATTTTATCGGGCATATCGGAGGGGATGATTTCGTTTTTATCACTTCTCCGGATGCCTACCGGCGGATCTGTCAGGAGTTCATTCAGACGTTTGACAGGATCATCCCGTTTTATTATTCGGAAACGGACAGAGCGCAGGGATTCATACTGGCGAAAGACAGGACCAATAAGATGAAAAAAATTCCTTTGATGAGCGTGTCGATCGCGGTGGTGAGCAAGGTATCGGCGGCCGGCTTTGCCAGTATTATCGCCATAAACGAACGGATCGCCGAGATCAAAAAATATATCAAGAATATTGCCGGGAGTAAATTTATGGTTGACCGCAGGAGCGGCGGACAGGGGGATTGCCTTGAACCGCGGGTGTATACCAGAGAAGATTGTTCTTCCGGCCGGTATCGGCCGCTGGGGCAGATCTTGCTTGAAAAGCGGCTGCTGACCGTTGAACAGCTCGATGAGGCGTTGTGTATACACTGGCGCCGGGGAATGGTCTTCGGAGAGGTACTGAAAGAATTAGGATTTATCCGCGGCGAAGAATTGGATGCTTTTTTGGCAACGCAGCGCAGAGGTGTGCCGTGAGAAGAAACAGGCTGGGGATTCTTGCCGCGGCGATCATCGCCGTCGGCGTATGGGGGTGCTGTTCTGCCGATGCCGGAGAATCCAGGATTATCGATGCGGAGGCGTATCTTTTGTATGTCCCGGCGGACATTGATGAACAGGGCTTGCATCCTTTAGTTATCGTTTTTTCTCCCGGCGGCGACAGCCGGAGAATGATCGATGTTTGGAAAGATACAGCCGAGCGTTATAAATGGATGGTGCTTGCTTCCAAGGAATTCCGTAACGGTATAGATGCGGACCCGGTACTGCGGCGGTTGGCAGACAGCGTTGACGCCGTGCGTTCTCAGTTCCCCGTTGACCCATCGAAAATAATCGCCTCCGGATTCTCCGGCGGCGGCATGGGCGCGCACATATTCGCTTTTTCGTATCCTTCCCTGATTTCCGCGGTCATCGTCAATACCGGCATGATCAATGAAGCCTACATCCAGCGGCGGCAGGATTATCCCCGCGGGAAATACGCGGTTTTTTTAGCCAGTCCCAAAGACTTTCGGTATGAAGAAATGCGGCGGGATGAACGGTTTTTGAAGGAGTTGGGATGGAGGACTTTCTGGGTGGAATTTGATTACGGCCACGCGATCGCTCCCGCTTCGGCGTATGAATCGGCCGCACAGTGGCTTTCAGAACAGCTTAAAAATTCCCGCCGGCCCGGTTCGGGAGTGAATAGTGATAAAGTCCGGGTATTATTTTAGCAGACTGCCGCCGGCAAGGTTTTTTCAACAGGCTGTTAGTCGGGATTGTACGGTGTATTTTGCGCTTGCATAAAACAAGGTGAGCGGTATAATAAATAAGAAGAGTGCAGTCCTTTATCTATAAAGAGAAAAACGGAGGTTTTATGCAGGAGAAAAGAAAAAGAGGGCTTGGGAAAATCCAGTACACGCTTCGGTTCCTTAATATCGCTTTGGTTGTGGCTATTATATTTATCCTTTTGGGTTTTTACGCCTTGGGAAAAGTGGTGACTGATTCGCAATATTCCCTGGTTTGGCGTATTAACCTTATTATCCTGCAATTGAGTTTTACCTCGGTTGTCTTTACGTTCCTGATCGGGATGTTCCTTCTTTTGCACCGTACTCTGGGTGCCTTGCCGCGCATGGAGGAGACCGTAGACAAAATTATTAAGGGGGATTATTCGCTTCGTATTACTCTGCGGAAAGAGGATATCATGCATTCTTTTGTGGATAAATTGAACAAAGTGTTTGAATTGCTGCAGAAATCAAAATAGTAAGAAAATCCGGGATACGAACGCAGGTTTTTGGAAATCGCGAAAAGCCAAAGGGCGCAACGAGCCTTTTGGCTTTTTTGGTTTGTTAAAAGCGAGGAAAGGGTTTTTTAAAAAGAACATGAATGTATTGACAAATAGTACCCGATGATGTATGTTTTTGTTATGAGAAAAATCCCGGGTTTTCTTGTTTTTTTTGTGCTGGCGGCTCTCTGTCCTTCAAGCGCAGAAACGATCTATTGTAAGGACGGCAGAGTGGCCAGGGGGAAAATACAGTATCACAGCAGGCGGTCGGTATGGTTTGATTATAACTCGGATACGACGGGCGTCAGTTTTGATGAAATCGACAGGATCGAGAACGACGACGGATCGATTTCGAAGTACGACTTTCGGACATTATACAAGCAGTCTCAGCAGTACATTGTCGAAGGGCAGTATGCCAAGGCGCTTGATTTGTATGATATCCTGCTGGAGACATTTCCCGACAGCAGACTTATACATTATCTCCGGGGTGTTTTGCGGCATAAGCTTGGTAAATTGCCCGAGGCGGAAAGCGATTATGTGTATCTTTATGAGCGCGATGCCGCGGATGCCGGGGTGCTGAATAATCTGGGCGCGCTCCATGCGGAACGGCAGGAATATAAGGAAGCGAAAAAATGGTTCGGGAGGGCGCTTAAAAAAAATTCGCGTTCGGTACAAGTCCACAATAATCTGGCCGACGTGTTGCTTAAAAATAAAGAGTATAAACTTGCCCTTGTTGAATATAGGCGGGTATTAAAGCTGAACCCCGATAATGCGCAGGCGTTGTATAATATAGGGTATATATATAAGGAAAAGGAGAAGTATTCCCTTGCCGGGCAATACTGGGAGCGGGTTTTGCGCGTCCAGCCGGATAACCTGGAAGCTAAAAACGGGCTTGTGTATATAAGAACAAAAAACAAAAAACCGAAGCAGAAAGAGAATGGAACCGTTCATGAAAAAGAAGTTATTCGGCAAACTTCATAAAGGATTTACGCTCATTGAAATCGTGATTGCCGCGGTGATCATCAGTATTCTGCTGGGTTTTTCTCTTGTTGCGTATCATCAGTATGTGGAGAAAGCCAAGCGGACGGAAGCGGTAGTAACCATTTCCGATATCAGGAAGGCGGAGGAATTCAATAAAGAGGAAACCGGCAATTATGTCGCCGCCGAAGATACCCGGGCGGTTAACCAGGCGCTGAATCTCGCGATTGTTCCTAAATATTATGAGTATCAGGTTGTGGGCGTGACCGACGATAATTTTATCGTGCTGGCCCGCAGGATCGGGTCGAGAATAGAAGATTATCTGGCCACAGACCGCCTTCCTCCCGATGATATCGTTCTTGCCATGGATAAATCCGGGGCTGTTCGGAACGATTATACGCAATACATCAGGAAGGGTTCATCGGGATCTTCCGGGGGTGGGTCCGGTGGTTCGGGGAGTACTTCCAACGGCGCAGGGGGAGGCGAAATTTCGGGCGGCGGCACGGGGTCCGGTTCAGGTTCTCAAAAGGGCGGCAGCTCCGGCGACGGAACGGAGGAAGAAGCGGCTGCCGCGGTGCCGGTAGCGCCGTTTTATTCCGCTGAAATAAGCGTTATTTTACATTTGCTGCAAGGGTCGGACGCCGGCGATTATTTTTATGATTTGATAATCGAAAAATTGATTAAAGTTGTTTTTGAGGATTTTAGTATTCAATATCCGCAGCTTTCGGAAGGGATTCTCGCTTTCTGGGCCGGCACTACCGATAATACCATACATCTCAATTCTCTCCTCAGCGGGGAATCGTGTAATGAAGCGATTGCCGCAACCATTTGTCATGAAGCAACGCACGCGGATTATTCTTACAATCCCCAGAAATGGATAGACTCTGCCCTGGAACAGCATTCTGAATTGACGGCATCCGATCTGCATATAACCGCGTATCCGTTGAATTCGATAGATCAGGAGTACAACTGTTTTAAGAATTCGGTGTTGCTCTGGAAAGAATTGCAGGGGGCCAAAACCGATGCGGCCATGGACGCTGAGGAAGCGATTTATGATCAGGGTGAAGAATATATGAAAGCGCAGATACGGCTGACCTATGCGGCGCAGATGCTCCCCGAGTATTAACAAGGAATTTGTATTGAGTAAGCCATGAAACAATTTTTCTTTTTGGGTGGAGCGGTGTTTTTGGCGGTTGCTCTTTGGTTGGGGGCATGTTTTATCTATATGTACCAGCCTGTTGAGCCATTGTTTTCCCAGACATTTATAAAAAGCCGCCTTTACCTGCCGGGCTCGGATTTCGAGGAAGATCTTATTTTCTTTTTGGCCGGACAACTGGGGATATATGAAGGAGAATTTGAGGTGTTGGATGTCGTGAACCTTGAACTGCAAGACATCACGGGAGTGGATTATCTTCTGATCACGCTGAGGGCTCCGAACGGAAATCTGTGCCAGGTTACTATCGCCAAAGATCTTTTTCCGTGGGCGCGATGGGAGATTGTTCCCGCGAGCTTCACCATGGTACGGATTCCGGAAGCGGGGGCGCGGTTTGCTTTTGATGCCCCGCAGTGGATGCGGGAACTTGGAATAACTCCGGGGGAAGTTGCCGAATATTTCGCGGCACACCCGGATATGCGTTTCAGAGGGGAGAGCGCGTTTGTCGACCCCAAAACACAGAAACGCACTCTTCCGATAGATTGGTCTGCTTCGGCAAAAAAAGATAAACCTCTCAGATTCAGCGTCAATAAAAATAAGAAAACCGGTTTTAGCAGCGTCATGTCCGGCAAAAAACAGGCCGGTCTTTTGAATGCGTATTGGAAGGCGGATTATCCTGCGGATTACGCCGGGCCCGGGTATCGCGCATATTTGTATGGGAAAAGCAAAGGAGACCGTTGAAAGGGGTATTCTAAAAATATTTTGTAAAATATTTGCGAAAATAAAAAAACTTTGTATAATAATAGATACCGAGTTTTTTGCAAAAACGGCAGTATACCGATAATAACAAGAAGAAGGTGAGAGACAACATATATCCTATGGGCAATGAAAGTTAAAGAAATGATACAGAATACCGCATTTTCTACACAAACGTTACAAATGCCGGAACCTTTGGTTGCCCATTCGTCGCAGAAGTGCCTGGGGATCCATCTTATCGCTGAATTCTGGGATGGGAAGATCATCGAAGAACAGAAAGAAGTAGAGCGCATCCTGCTTGATGCGGCCCGGCGCGCCCGGAGTACCGCGCTGGCTATATCCAGCCATAAATTCTCCCCGTATGGGATAACCGCCTTTGTTCTGCTGGCGGAGAGCCATATCTCCATGCATAGCTGGCCGGAAAAGAATTATCTGGCCATAGATATTTTTACCTGCGGCGAGAAGACCATGCCTTTTAAAGCCCTCGAATATCTTAAAGAAATATACCAGCCTAAACGAGTCGAAGTCCGGGAGATCAAGCGGGGAAAAATCAGGTGAGAAAGAAATTCCTCTTTGGTAAAGAGTGGTTCTTTGAGGAAACGGCAAAGCTGGGCGAATCTCAGTCGTTTGCGTGGGGAGTTATTCCGGAAAAAGTGATATTTAGCGGAAAAACCCCGTATCAGCATATAGAGATTTTTGATACCGCTGATTTCGGCAGGATGCTTGTGCTTGACGGCCTGATACAGTTATGCACAAAATACGAATATGTCTACCATGAAATGCTCGTGCATCCGGCATTGTTGTATCATCCCCACCCGCGAAGGGTGTTGATCATCGGAGGAGGGGATGGCGGCGCGGTACGGGAGGCGGTTAAACATCCGTTGGAGGAGGTTGCGTTGGTAGATATCGACAAGCGCGTTATCGATGTCTCCAGGAAATATCTGCCGACGGTATCCGCGGGAGCGTTTCGCGACCCACGGGTCAAGATTTATAACGAAGACGCGGTGAATTTTATCAAGCGGTATCCGGGATATTTCGATGTCATCATCAACGATTCTACCGATGAATACGGGCCGTCGCATCCGCTGTGGAGCAGTGCTTTCTATAAAGGGATTTCCGGCGCTTTGCGCCGGCGCGGGATAGCGGGATTTCAGACCGCCTATTTCAGGGAAGGATTTGCCAAAAAAGCCCGCAAAGCAATCCGGGGCCTTTTTTCTTTTTTTAAAGTGCACCGGGCGTATATCGGTTGTTTTCCTTTTGATGAATGCACTTTTTCCTTCGCTTCTCAGACCGTTGACCTGGCGCGGGTATCGCGGAAAACGCTCCGGGAACGGTATACAAAAGCAGGCATACAGACAAGATATTATTCCCCGGACGTGCATTTCGCTTCCGGCGTAATACCGGGGGAACGTATCTTAAACAACAGGTGAGGATATGAAAACAAAAAAACAAAAATGGTTTTCCGAAAGCACGGTCCCGGGCAAACGGGACGGCAAGATGATCCATTCTTTTCTGATCGAAAACCTGGTTTATAAAGGCAAAAGCCGGTATCAGGATATGCTGATCTTCGATAATTCCGTTTACGGAAGGGTTTTTGTCCTGGATAACATAGTGCAGTTGTCCGAGAGCGATGAATTTATCTATCATGAAATGCTGGTGCATCCGGCTTTGCTGGCGCACCGGGGCCCGAAAAAGATACTCATTATCGGCGGCGGCGACGGAGGAACGCTCCGGGAATGCCTCAAACATGATCCCGAAGAGGTCATTTTGGTCGACATCGATAAACAGGTCCTTGAGATAGCCCAGCGGTATCTGCCGTTCACCTCGCAGGGGGCGTTTAAAGATAAACGGGTCCGTGTCCTGCATGAAGACGGCAAGAATTTCATGAAACGCTATAAGGAATATTTCGACATCGTGATTATCGACGGAGGCGATCCGATAGGCCCCTCGTTGACCTTGTTTGAATATCCTTTTTACCGGGATATTTTCGCGGCGTTGAAAAAAGACGGTATGGCCGCTTTTCAGATCGGTTCTTTCCTGGATACTCCCCTGATACAAGGGGCCTTTTCGAAATTACAGAAGGCGTTTCCCTCGGTTATCATGCTTCGTTTGACCATGCCTTCGTATCATTGCGGCGATTATTGTTTTATGGCGGCTTCCAAGAAAATCGATCTGGGCGCGGTGAGCCTGCCGGCGTTGAAGAAGCGGTTTCAGGCGTTCAATCCGGGGAAGGCGTTGAAGTATTATGATCCGTACATGGATCAGGCATCCCGCGTCATCCCGCCGGCCTTCAAGGTGAAATGAGAACAGTCATTATCGGCCAGGGACGGATTTCCTCTGCCATCAGTCGGTATGTCCGTGTTTTTCTCCGCGGGGTAAGCGTTTCATATTTTTCCGGCCCGAAAGATATCGCGCAGGCGGATCTGTTGATCGGGACGCTCCCCGGCGGACTGGGAGAACAAAGCCTGGAACTGGCGTTGAAATATAAAAAGGATCTGATCGACCTGGCGGATGTGGATACCGATTTTTACCCCCGGCGCAGAAAGCAGATAGAAAATGCCGGTATTACGGTCATACCCGCCTGCGGTTTCTGCCCCGGCCTGGTCAATTTTATAATCGGCAACGAGGCGGCGCACTGGCAGGATATCTCGAATATCGAAGTGATGGCCGGCAGTTTATCCCCCCGGCAATACTATTTTCCTTTTTTATGGTGTTTTGAAGATCTGATCCTGGAGTTCATGGCCCCTTCCCGGCAGATGGTGGAAGGGAAGAAAAAAACATTTCTTCCGTTCGGCGGTTACCGCAGTGAAAAGTTTTTTGGAATCGATGCTGAAAGTTATCTCGGACAGAGCGGTTTTGAAAACCTGACCGCTTCATTGGGGTCCCCGACTTTTACCTATCGTAATATCCGGCCTGCCGGCTTCATGCAGTTTTTCAGATTTTTGCACAATTACGGTTTGTTCGACAAAAAAAAGGTCTTAAGCATCAAACAGATGCTTGAAGAACACAGAGAGGATAATCTTTCTCTGGCCAGGATTCGCCTCCGCTCGTCCGGCGGGCACAGAGAATGGTTGATGAAGAGCTTTTCCAAAAAAGGAGAGCGGTTCAATTCCATGCAGAAGATCACCGCGCTGTTCACCACCGGGATTATCGGCGCATTCAGTGCGGGGAGGATTCGTGAAAAAGGGCTTGTTTTTTGCCAGACACTGGGAAGGGACGATGTGCTCTTTCGCGGCATGCTTGCCGGGCTCGGGAGGCGCGGGATCCTTATAAAAAAATCGAATATCAAGAATAAAACAAAGAAAAATTAGAAAATCCGGGACAATGAAGAAAAATTTGTTCAAAGAAGTGTTAAAAAAAAGAGGGTTTTCCTGGTTGAGCCCGAAGGTTAAACTTCGGGATTCCGGTATCCAGGGGAAGGGGTTGTTCGCGGTCCGGAAGATTAAACGGGGCGAGATCGTCAATATTTGCGGCGGTACGATTATTGCGGAGGCGGAATATCTGAAACTTGAGAAGAAATACGCCGATTTTCTGTTTAATTACGCCACTCAGATCGCGGAAGGTTTTTATCTTCTCGGAGGATTGGGGAAAGAGGAGTTGGAGGACGATGATTTCCTTAATCATAGTTGTGATCCAAACTGCGGGATCCGCGGGCAGATTGTGGTTGCGGCGATGAGAGATATCCGGCAGGGGGAAGAGCTTACCCTTGATTATGCGATGATCGATAATGACCCGGAGATCAGTTTTCCCTGTTCATGCGGTTCTTCCTGTTGCCGCAAAGTGGTAACCGGGGGAGACTGGCGGGACCGCCGTTTGCAGAAAAAGTATAAAGGCTATTTTACCTGGTATATACAGGAAAAGATTGGGCATAGAAACCGGTAGACCACCGGCTAAAGCCGGTGGCTTTCTCTAATGGGGTAAAGAGACATCTTGATTTTTTTTGCGTATGCATCCGCGGAGAGATAAGGTGTCTTTTTTTTTAAAGTTCAAGGAGGGGATCGTGGGGGCACTGTTTACCGTTGACAAAAATAAATGTAAAGGTGATGAAATATGCGCGGCAGAGTGTCCGCTCGGGATCATCAGGATGGATGAGAGGGAACATGTCCCGGTTCCCACGGAAGAAGCGCAGGACGCCTGTATAAATTGCGGGCATTGTGTATCGGTATGCCCGCATGGCGCGCTTTCACTTGCCGCTATGCCGGTCGGGGATTGCCGGGAGCTGAGATCGGGATGGAGGGTCGCCCCGGAATGTTTAGAAGAGTTCTTAAAAGGCCGCCGGTCGATACGCGCGTATAAGAAAGAGCCGGTGAGCCGGGAGTGTCTTGAGCGGCTGGTTGATGTCGCCCGCTATGCCCCTTCCGGTATAAACCGTCAGCCCGCAGAGTGGATAATTATTTATGAGCCGGAAAAAGTAAAAGATATCGCCCGGGAAGTCATCAACTGGATGAAAAATCTGATCGGCTCAGACTCTCCGCTGGCGGAGTCTCTGCATATGCGCAGCCATATTTCAGCGTGGGAGAAGGGGAAAGATTATATCTGCCGCGGTGCCCCCCATCTTATTATTGCCTGCGCGTTAAAAGAAGACATGATCGCTTCGACGGCTTGTACTATCGCGTTGACGTACGTGGAACTGGCCGCGGTTTCTTGGGGGCTGGGGGCATGCTGGGCGGGGTATGTGAATATGGCTTTGAATATGTGGCCTCCAGCCCATCAACTGCTCGGAATATCAAAAAGACGCGCCTGTTTCGGCGCGCTTATGGTAGGATATTCTCAATTCGAGTATTACCGGATTCCCGTGCGTAATAAAGTCAGGTTGGCGGGAAAATAAAAAACATGAATATCGTCCTTATTAATCCTCCGTTTATTTTTTCCGAGAAGAGCGTGTTTATTACCTCTCATTGCGTGGGGCTGCGCAGTATTTCTTCTTTTCTGAAAAGGAACCCCGGCCACACAATCACTTTTCTGGATGCTTTTATGCGGGGGCGGCATCAGGCCCGTCGATACGCCGACGGGTATCTGATCGGGCTTTCGACGGAAGAAATTATAGCCGGGATCCCGCCGGATGCCGAGCTTATCGGCGTGTCTGTTCCTTTTAGCCAGCTTGCGCCGGTTGTACACGATATTATCGCGCGTATAAAAGACAGATTCCCGCGGGTCACGGTTGTTATGGGAGGGGTGTATCCTTCAACTCAGCCCGGTTTGGCTTTGACATCCCGGGCCGATTTTATTGTCTTGGGAGATGGAGAACAGGCATTGGCAGCTATAGCCGCAGGGGAAAAACCGGAAAATATCCCGGGTGTGTATTCTCCTTGCCGGGCGATACGGGAGAAATATTTTTCCGCCGTGTCTTTCGAAGATTTGGATAATTTGCCTTTCCCGGATTGTTCCATTCCCGGCATGGAAACATATTTTAGGATTCCCAACCGGCCGAATATTCCTATTCCTTCGACAGTTTTGGTGACTTCCCGGGGATGTCCGTTCGACTGCGAATTTTGTTCTATCCATCCGTTTGCCGGCTATCGGTACCGGTTCCGGTCGGCGGGAAACGTGCTTGAAGAGATCGTTTTTTTATCGGAAAAATTCAAAATCAGGTTCCTGGATATTGAAGATGATAATTTTACGCTTAACCGGGAACGGGCTGTTGAGATCCTTGAGGGGATCATTCGTTTGAACGAGCGGGGAGCGGGGATAGCCTGGTGTACTCCAAATGGGTTGAGAATAGAAACGCTGGATAAGGAGCTCATACGTCTGATCAAGCTGTCGAATTGCG
This sequence comes from Candidatus Omnitrophota bacterium, assembly GCA_041653035.1. GTDB lineage: Bacteria > Omnitrophota > Gorgyraeia > Gygaellales > Profunditerraquicolaceae > JAQTZX01. Next base: position 16,770 of record JBAZGE010000001.1, on the reverse strand, counting down.
CAGAAGTAGTGGTAGGTTTGGAGCATGCTGATCCCGGAATATTGCGGAGTATGAATAAGCAACTGGATCTGGAAAGGGCGGAGGCGGTGATCAGGGGGCTTATGGAAAACCGCATCCCTAAAATAACGCTTTTTCTTGTGGTCGGATATCCCGGTGAAACACGCACGCGGTTCGAACAAAGCCGGAGTTTTCTTAAAAACCTCTTTCGGATGGGGCCGGCCATATCGGTATGCGTGAATATTGTTCAGCCGTATCCGGGAACGAAATTGCTGGAGCGCTGCCGTTCCGAGGGATATATTGTGGATAAGGATTTCGATAACTTTTTAGTGCGCCGCGATTTGATGGACACAGAGCGTACCGTTTCGATTATAACCCCGGATTTTTCGGCGTGGGAGGTGTTTTACCGCAGGAATCTCTTGATTGCCGATTCCGGGAACCGGCGTAAATGGAAAGCGGTATTGAAAAAAATAATACCCGCGCAGTTCATTAGTGTGGCAAGAACGGCGATCGATTTTAGTGAGTACCAGGTGCGGAAGCGGCTGAAAAGGAAAGCGCGTTCAGCTAAAACTTCATTTTAAAAACATATCTGAACTTATTGTCTTCGAATCGCGGTTTGCCTTTCAGTTTGCCGATTTTGAAGCTTCCTTTTTCCGATATCCAGTCTTCGATTTCCTTCGCTTTAAAATAAGGATAAAAAATATCTATTCCCAGGACCCGGCTCCATTCCTCCCGGATAACCGTTTTATCGTTTTTCATAATGGAAAGCTTGACATCGGCGGCGTACGTTTTATTATTGATAAAATCTAAAAACGCGCGATATTTCTTTTGTGCGGGCGCGGGTTCAGGAGCCGCTGGTTTAAGCGTTTCCAAGAGTGGATGTTTGGAAACGGCAGGATCTTTAAAGAAAGACTTGATTTTAGGTTCGGGGTCATTTTTGTTTTGTATGTAGGGAGGTTTCAGCAACTGGGTATAACCGGGTTCTGCCGTTAAAAATATGCATATTACCAGGATTGCGGTTTTGAGTAAAATATCCATTCCACTCCCTTTTTATAATAATTCACAGCACCTTTTCCAAGAAAAGTATACCATATAAAAAAGAGTAATTCGACATCCCCAGGAAGAATAAATTTTTATAAATAATTGTAATAATTAGGCTTATAATTAGAGCAAAATTTAAGTAGAGCGTATTGTTAAATAGGAGAGAAAGCTTCGGCTTTTAGTCTGCGAGGGGCTTTTTTAAGCCCGGGTGGAGATTTTGATTACGGATGTACGCTTTTTTTATTTATGGTATAATAAAAAAACGCTGTTATCTTAAAATTATGGACATTGCCCTGGAAAGAAAATTGGATTTTTGGCTGGGAATTCCCGTATGTGCTCTGGTGAGTTTCTTCGTTTGCTGCCGCGCATTTATCCGCAGAGAAAAAAAGGAAACCCGGAGTGTCAAGAGGGTTCTTTTTATCAAACTGTCGGAATTGGGCGCGATTATTTTATCCTATCCGCTTATAAAGGCGATAAAAACCGATTTTCCTTCCGCGGAGCTGTTTTTTGTTACTTTCCATAAGAATAAAGGCGTATTTAAACTTCTCGACGGTATCATTCCGGAAAGAAATGTTTTATATATCCGGGATGATTCATTGATTTTGTTCGTTGCGGATACGGTAAAAGTTTTGTATACGGTGCGCAAAGCGCGTATTGATGCTTCTTTTGATCTTGAGTTCTTTTCCCGCTTTTCGGCGATCCTCTCGTGTTTTTCCGGCGCGTGGCTGAGGGCGGGTTTTTACGCCTACGCGTTTGAAGGGCTGTATCGGGGGAATTTTTTGACCCACAAGGTGCAATACAATCCGTTCCTGCATGCTGCCAAAAACTATCTCGCTTTCAGGCAGGCGGCCGGGGAAAGCAGAAAGGACACCCCGGAGTTAAAGGAAAAGATCGAAGATGAGGAAATTATATTTCCAACATACTCCCCGGATAAGAAGGTCAGAGAAAAAATCGCGGTTAAACTAAGTGAGGCCGGAGGGCGCGTCCATCGGGGAGAGAGGATCTTTCTTATCAATCCCGGCGAAGGCGTCTTGCCTTTGCGGGAATGGCTTCTTGACCATTTTATCGAGTTGTGCAGGTTGATCCTTGAAGATAAAGATGCCCGGATCGTGGTTATAGGGACTCAAGGCGCTCTGCCGAAGACCCGCGTGCTCCTGGCTGCCCTTGCCGATAATCGTTGTGTCAGTTTGGTCGGAAAAACCGGGCTGGATGAGCTCTTGGAATTGTGTACTTGCGCGGAGGCGCTTATTTCCAATGATTGCGGACTGGCGCACCTGGCGATGCTGACCCCGGTAAAAAAGTTTATCTTTTTCGGCCCGGAAAGCCCCCGGGTATTCGGCCCGTACGGAGACAATATCCGGATTTTTTATTCAGGGAAACCGTGTTCTCCGTGTTTATCGGTGTTCAACCATAGACGTTCGCTGTGCGGGGATAATGTGTGTTTAAAGTCGATCCTTCCGCGCCATGTCTATGCCGCCGTGCGGGACTCTTTCCGCCACCCATAGCCTTTCCATGAATACAGTATCTACAGGTATAAAACATAACTTCGGAGGTTCCCGGGCTTTGCTGGGAATATTGTGTTTGGCGGCGCTGGTATATGCCAATTCATTAGGCAATCAATTTGTGTGGGATGACAACTGGGTGATCGTGGAAAACGATTTTATCAAGTCCGCCCGAAACCTGCCCCGGATTTTTACAAAGCAATATCTGACCAGCCCCCGGGATGTAAATTCGGTACGGATAAAGAGCATAGGTTCCGGTGAATTTAGTTACCGTCCTTTGGTTACCGCCACGTATTTTATCGATTATCGTATTTGGAAACTCGACCCGTTCGGTTTTCACCTCACTAATCTTTTTCTGCATCTGGCCAATATACTGCTTTTCTACTTTTTGGCGTTTCGTATACTCGAGGATGGAAAAGCCGCTCTTTGGTCTGCCGCCCTGTTTGCGCTGCATCCGGCTAACGCGGAAGCGGTGAGCGTGGTTACGCACCGGGAGGACCTGTTGGCGTTTTTCTTTTTCGCTTCTTCTTTCCTTTTATTCCTGCGGGCGCAAAAAATGACCGGGGCAAAACGGATACGCTGGCAAGGGATGTCCGTGGCTTGTTTTCTGCCGGCTGTATTTTCAAAAGAAATGGCCATTACGCTGCCCGCGGTATTAATGGTGTACGACTATTTTTTTACCTTCAAGCGGGATCTCGGGAATTTTCTCCGGCGGTGGGGAGAGCGTTATTCCGGGTATATTATTGCCGCTTTGTGTTATTTAATAGTCTGGGGTGTAATCTTCCGGAATGCGTCATCCGGTGCCGCCTATACCAGCCTGCGGTTTTCCGTATCGGTTGTGGTGGTGTTTCTGTCTTTTGCTCGAACGGTATGCTGGTTATTTTTTCCCGGGGGCATCCATCCCACCTTACGGGATGACGACATACGTCTTTTTTTACTGACGGGGATTCCGGGCCTGGTATTCTCGGCGTTGCTTGCCGCGTTATGTTTTGTCTGGGTGTTTAAAATGCGTAAAAAATCGCCGGTCATTTCTTTTTCGATACTCTATTTTTTTATTACTCTGTTTCCCGTTTCGAATATTGTTCCCATGATTAACGTGAGCGCGTCAAGGTTTTTGTATATCCCCATAGCCGGATTCTGCCTGCTGGTTCCGGCGGTGCTGCTGCGTTTACCGGGAAAGATCCCGGCGTACGTTCTTTTATCTCTCGTCGCCGGGTACGCCGCTATCACTCCGGTAAAAAATCTTGCCTGGAAAAATAACCTGTTTCTCGGCTTACGGCTTGTGGAGGCGTATCCGGAAAGCGCCCAGGCTCATGGGGTGCTTGCGTCCGAGTATCTCAAAGAAGGGGCTGCCGGTAAGGCGATAAGCGAATACCGGAAAGCGATCTCCCTGGATCCGTATCTTGACCGTTATTATAATGGTTTGGGTTTGAGTTATTACCGGAAGGGTGATTTTGATGCCGCTATTGAACAGTATAAAAACGCGGTCGGTTTAAACCCTTCTTCACCGGGGTTTCTCACGAATCTCGCTTTAGCATATAAAGAGAAAAGATTATACAAGGAAGCTCTGGGGTATTTAGAATCCGCGCTGCGTATCGATCCCCGGTTTACGCTGGCGCTGGATAATTGCGCCGATATATATAATGAAATGGGGGATGTCGAAACGGCGCGGAGATTGTGGGAGAAATCATTGGAGATATACCCCGCGAATAAGAATGCCCTGACCGCGCTGCACGCCCTCAAAAAGTGAAAGTAACCGGGAAGGGGCTCCTGAAAAAGAGGCAGGCCGCGCGATAAACTTTCGGTTGCTTTTTGCGGCAGGTTTACTATAATAAAAGGCATATATCTTTATTAAATAATGGTTGATAAAAAGACATCCTATAACGAGTCAAGATAAAAATAAGTTGTCAAAGAGCAGATATTGATCTTTCTCAAACAGGCATAAAGACCCGAGCGGGATTGTAGGATTCGCCGGATTTAAGCATGCTCAAGCAAAGATGGGCTAATTTTTTAGCCACGTAGATAAGCGCTTGTTTAGCTGATTTTCCCTGAGATATTTTACGGTTATAGAGGGCTTTAAATTCGCGATTGTGTTTTAAACAAGCCACGGCAGCCATATAGAGTGCCCAGCGTAAATATTTAGGGCCGCGGGTGGATATTTTATTATCGCGTCTAGTTTCTCCGGACTCGTAGATTCTCGGGAAGAATCCGACATAGCCGATGAGGTGTTTACCTTCGGCAAAAGCTTGGCCGTTAGATCCGACGGCTGATAAGATGGCGGCGAGGGTTTTAGGCCCGACGCCGGGGATAGTCAAGAGATTTGCTCCTGGGAAGCTGTTGGCGTCATCGGAGTCAGAAGGGGATAAGATATCATTCATCCGCTGGTCGAGCTGAGCGATTGCATGCTGGAGAGTTTCTATTTGAGTAAGCAGGATGTTGAGATTCAATCCTCTATCATGTTTAGCCCGTCCGGAGTAGATGGATTTTCGAGCGGTGTCGATGAGCGATTGGATTTCGTCTATGTTAAAGTTGTTGCCTTGGATGGAGCGGACGATCTTCTCGATATTTTTAGGTTTAGCCTCAGCGAGGTGTTTGGCTGTGGGGAACATTTTGAGAATAGCCATAGAGGATACGGTGAACGGATTTTTAAGCGCCGTCTGAGGATATTCCGGGAACAAAAGTCCCAAGAGGGCTGACGCCTGGCGTTCATAGTCTTGCCGATCTTTGAGAAGTTGAAATCGAAGTTTGGTGATTTCGCGAAGGATTTGGATCGATTCTTCAGGAATAAAACTCGAGGCATATTCCTGGGAACGGAGTAATCCCGCGATTACATAAGCGTCGAGGTCGTCGGTTTTGGCTTTGATGCGCAGTGCCTCGCGGAATTTGTTGGTCTGGTGAGGATTTAAGACGATGACCTTGAATTTATTCTCGGTTAAAAGGCAGTAAAGATTCTCCCACCAGATACCGGTGGCTTCGATGCCGATAAGCAGATTATCGGCAGACAGATTAAGCTCTTTTAAGCGCTCCAGGAGTTTGGTAAAGTCCTGTTGATGGTTCTGTAATGTGAAGGACTTGGCGAGTTTTTCACCGTCGCTGTCTAAGAAGACATACCGCGAGGTTGATTTTGAAACATCAATACCGAGATAGTTCATAACGGCTCCTTTCGTTGATGATGGTTGTTAAGCTGTTCTTTTTCAAGAGGGAGGATATTCCTGCGGTATCTAACCAAATATATCCTGGGATATGAATGGTAGCCTTGTATCAACGAGGCCCCATAGCATCCTTAATGAATATTCCCAGTTAGATATGCAGGAAGCAACAATCTTTCTCAAATGGTCTTACGCCATAAGGAGGGAAGCAAGCTGTCTCCCTACAAGAAATTTTGTTCTATTTTATCACAGTAACCTTCCTTACCCAATATACGGGTGAGGATTATACCAGGAGGGAGCGATGAATGTAGTATTAACAAGTAAGAATAATAGAGAAAAAATTGAGTTGTCTGGAAGGTTTCATTCTGTTGATAGGAGATCTATCGATTCGAAAAACCGGATTACTTTAAGCGAACGAGTGATAAAACATATTAGAAAGCGCACGAGGTTCGATTCCTATCAAGTATTTATTAATCAGAATGGGTATATCCTCTTGCGGCCGGTAGTTGAAATACCAAGCAGCGAAGCATGGGTTTATCAGAATCCTCAGGTGATTGGCAGGATTCGCAAAGGAGTTCAAGATATACAAAAGGGGAAAACGGAACGCGTTGATGATTTGGACTCATTTTTAGATGAATTATGAGTTATTTTCTTACTATTCCTCAAAGCGTGAAGGAGACCCTCAGAGACCTAAAGAAATCAGGAAATTTACAAAAACGATACAAAGCAGTTGCCAAGAGTCTTAAATATTTACAAGAGAATCCCCGGCATCCGAGTCTTCAGACACATAAATATTCTTCACTCAGTGGTCCTGATGGACGGGAAGTATTTGAAGCATATGCTGAACAGGATACTCCAGCTGCATATCGGATATTCTTTTATTATGGCTCCCAGCGGGGAGAAATAGTGATTATGGCAGTTACTCCCCACCCTTAATAGCATTTGCCCATCCTTTGCTGTGAAAACAATCTTTACTTGTTTTCACAGCATATCCATTTTTAGCAAAAAAAAGATTGATATGCATGAAAAAGACAGTATAATGGACTTGTGTCCAAAATTTTAGAAAGTTGAGGAGCGTATGCTGAACGAGATATTCTATAGTACGAGCGTGCAAAAAGTCTTATATTTCCTTCTGGCTCATCCGGAAAAGAGATTTTACGATAGAGAAGTTTCAAGGCTTACTAAGGTGGGCAGAGCGGCCACTAATTATTCACTTCGAACTTTGATAGATACAGGCATTATTGAGAGGGAAAAAAGAGGCAGGATGTATTTTTATAATGTAACTCTCGACGACCCGGTTATAAGGCAGCTAAAAATAACACAGAATCTTATTTATATTAGGCCGTTAGTGGAAAAGCTTAAAGATGTTTCTTTGAGAGTCGTCCTTTATGGGAGTTCTGCAATAGGTACCAATCATGCGGAAAGCGACATAGATTTGTTTGTACTCAGCCGAGAGCCTAAGAGCGTCAAGAACTTGATTTATAAGAGTCCCTTTCGGGAAAGAATTCAATACGTCGTTAACAGTCCCCAAGATTTTATCAGGTTAAAAAGGGAAAATCCTGTCTTTCATAAACAGGTCTCAACCGGAATAATTCTTTATGAGGCTAAATAATGAATATCGAATTTCAAAAGGCTATAGAGAAAAAACGGATATTGCGTTTTGCGCAAGGAAAACGGCTGTTGAAAAAAGAGATTCAAGAGGCAGAAAACGATTTAGCCGAGGCCTTTAACAGGTTTGAAGGCGGGAAATATAAATATGCGACTATCACTGGTTATTATTCGATGTTTCACTCCGCCAGGGCCTTGATTTACTCAAAAGGATATCGCGAGAAAAGCCACTACTATTTACTGGTTGCTTTAAATAGCCTTTTTGTAGATGTGGGTTTTTTATCTGGACGGGATACAGCAGTATATCCGGAATAACCCCGGCATTCCCCCGCAAGTGAAGGATAACCTGTTGAATTCTGCCGTGGCGGTAACTATGACCCAAGCGGAAGTCCTGTTGGTCGCCGGCAAACCTTCCAAAATCCGGCAGGTAGGCAGCCGGGAAGTCTGGATCTACAGCAAACCTTCCAAATCAACCTTGAAAACAAAACTATTCTTTGAAAAAGAGGTCCTGGTGGAGATCGAGGATGTTGTCATAGAGTCTCCCAAAAAATAAATATCGGGTTTAAAAAATATGGTATAATATCCCTGCGATGAAAAACGGCATACAAAAGATAAAAGAGATTATAAACCGGAATAAGAAACTGTTGGAACAATCCTATAGGATAAAAAGTATAGGCGTTTTCGGTTCCTATGCGAAAGGTTCCGCCCATAAGGGCAGCGATATCGATATCCTTGTTGATTTTTATGAAGTTCCGGATATGTTCAAATTTATACAGCTCGAGTATTTCTTTAGAAAATTATTAGGCAGGAGAGTCGATCTTGTCACTCGAAAAGCCCTGAAGCCTCTTATAAAAAAAGATATACTTAAAGAGACTATTTATTTATGAAGAAAAAAAGGGCTTCCAATTTGTATATCCGGGATATTTTGGATTCGATTAAGAGTATACGGGAATATACCAATGGTTTATCTTTTAAGGAATTTCGCAGCAAGAAAATTGTTATTGATGCGGTGGTGCGGAATTTCGAGATTATAGGCGAAGCGGCAAAGAATGTCCCGGAGAATATAAAATGTATGTATCCTGAAATCCCGTGGAAAGAAATGTCCGGCATGAGAAATAAGATAACCCATGAATATTTCGGCATAGATTTGGATATCGTTTGGAAGACAATACAGGGCCTGCCGAATTTAGAGGTTGTTTTTAAGAATATTTACTATGCGAAGAAAAAATAAGCGCGGATTAGTTTGGTATGAATCATGTCTTCCTGCCGTTTTTTAAAAAATAGAAATTCCCCCGGCCATTTTTTTTGACAGCGTTTGATAAGACGGTGATTCTTTATAAGTTTAACTATGACGGAAGATGCCAATTGGACAACGGGATCATAGAAGCGGTAGCGTTCCAGTTTTCAAAGAACAGGGGAAAATTCTATGAAAATCTGGTCTTTTTGGGGCTCAAACGTAAAGGTACCGGCGAGATCTATTATTACAAAACAGAAGATAATCAGGAAGTTGATTTCCTTATAAAGCAGGGCGATAAAATCTCTGCGCTTATTCAGGTGGCTGAGTCGCTCAATGATGAGAGAACAAGGGCACGGGAGATAAATGCGCTCATCAAGGCGATGGGGGAGTTAAAAATAAATAGAGGCTTAATCCTTACGTACGATACCGAGGAAAACATACGAGCGGCGAATAGTATCATAATGGTAAAGCCGATTTACAAATGGCTCTTGAGGATTGATGCTCTGGAGTTGTGCGGGATATTGGGCGGAATTTGCTTGACATGTATTGTTCCGGGTGATACTATTCGTTTAGTTTACTAAATACGTATTCATTAAACTAAACGATTTAAAAGTGAGGAGTTATGAGGTTTACCAGGCCGTTGGACGGTATTTTAAATACTGAAGCAAAGACGAGGATACTTAGGTTTCTTTGCAAGACGGGCGCGCAGTGGAATGGCAGCCAGATAGCTAAGGAAATAAAACTTACTCCTGCCGCCGCGCATGCCGCACTGCGAATTTTACAGATAGAAGGAGTGCTTAATTTGCGTAACACGGGTAAGACCCATGTTTATAGTTTAAAGGAAAATTCTTTTTTAGTGGCAAAGCTTCTTAAACCGTTGTTTACTAAAGAGGATAAAATTCTGGATATCATAATTGGCCTGATTAAACGTAAGATTTCAGGATTCAAAACGCGAAAGGATATCACAAGCGTTGCTTTGTTCGGCAGTGTCAATGCCCGGCAAGAGCATGTTGCAAGCGATATTGACCTGATTATTGTTGTGGAAACTGCCAAGGCAAAGCCTGCTGTCGAACGTCTGTTCGGAAATATCGACGAAAGGATATCAAAAGAGTTTGGTAATACACTTTCGCCATACGTGAATACGCGGGCCGAGTTTAAAGCAAAACATAAAAAAAACCTTGCGGTGGTTAAAAGTATTTTAAAATCCCATAATCTTATCTATGGAGAAAAACTGGAAAGTTTGCTATGACGGCTAAAAAGTTTAAAACCGTGAATGTGGAGAAGAATGACTACAAAGTTTTTTTGAAAAAAGCAAAGGATTTTTATGAAATAATGCTTAATGCTCGGGATACAGGGAACTGGACGGCTGTGGGGTTAAACGCTGTTCATTGCGCCATATCCTGCTGTGATGCTATGCTGACGTTTCATTTAGGCATACGGGCGGCCGGCGAGGGTCATACACAGGCAATGGATCTGCTTATGCGTTTGCCGCCGGCCGTTGAAGACGGGCAGGCAAATGCTTTCAAAAGGATTATTGTTAAAAAGAACCTACTGAGTCATCAATAAATAATGGGCACATTGGCTGAGCCGATTTTGGAGCGAGACAAGGAACGAGGACGCCGGCGTAGTCTTGCACTACGCCAAGGACGAGTGACGCAGTCGCAGCCCAAAAGCGGCCAGCCCATAGAGATAAACGAGGGGGAAGCCCGAATTTTGGCCGTCTGCGGCGTTGCTCCTCCTCGGCGTAGTGCTTTGACTACGCCATCGTCGTTGCGCCTTGCATACGGCCAAAATTCGGGCTTCCAATGTACCCATTATTTATCGATGGCTCAGTAATTGCTTACGAATGCAGGGAATTCAGGCAGGTAGAAGCCCTCGATATATTAAAGCTCGCGGATAGATTTTATAGATGGACTGTTTCAAAACTTCCGGCTTTGTAAGATTACCGTTGGAATTATCCGCATATTCATGATAACTCGCTTATGGTATTTAACTTGTTTTCACTTATAATTATAACCATTCTCTGCGCCGGGTGCACTCCATATTGGATCAAGGATAACAGCACGTTCATCAATTCTCGCTATCGGAACCAGGATGGGATACAGCAGTATATCCGGAATAACCCCGGCATTCCCCGGCAAGTGAAGGATAACCTGTTGAATTCTACCGTGGCGGTAACTATGACCCAGGCGGAAGTCCTGTTGGTTGCCGGAAAACCTTCCAAGATCCGGCAGGTAGGCAGCCGGGAAGTCTGGATCTACAGCAAACCTTCCAAATCTACCTTGAAAACAAAACTATTCTTTGAAAAAGAGGTCCTGGTGGAGATAGAGGATGTTGTCATAGAGCCCTGGTTTTAAAACCCCTTCCCGTGTTTTCGAAAGCAAATCGTTATAAAACAAGCACTTACAATATAGAATAATACAGTTGCATAACCGGATGATAATGTTATAATTGTAAGACGAAAAAAGCATTTATGATCCGGATTTGCTGACGGGATAATCACAGCGGTTATGGAAAATGGAGGTTAGAATGTCCTCGAAAACAGACTTGCCGGGAGTGATCAAAAGGACAATACTGTTGTTTGTCTGCGCGGTTTTAGTATTGTTTTTATCCGTTTTTATCTTTGAATCAAGCAGGAATAACGCCGTAAAAATTATCAGGGCCCTTGGATTAGAAAACGCTTCCGCGGCCAAAATTCTTGACCGGAAGGTATTTCTAATAGATCTGTTTGGCGGGTTACCGGTGGGAAGGGCGGTTATGACAAATAACGGATTGGTTACTTTAAAAGATAAAGAAGTTTATCAGTGTTCGGGGCAAGCGCAGACTTTCGGGCTTGCCGCCTTGCTTTTCAACGCTCAGGCGAAAGTGAGTTCTTATATCGACAAAAATACCCTTTTGCCGCTTTTGTTCAAAGAAACCTTAAGCCGTCCGGACAGTCCCGTAGAGACGAAAGAGATTGTTTATGATCACGAGAATCTTATTATGGAGGTGAAAGGAATAAAACGCCAAATCCTACCCGGCACTCAGGATCCGTTTTCGGTGATGTATTACCTGAGCCGGCAATCGTTCGAGCCGGGCAAGGAATTCGATATGAATATCAACACCAACCAGAAAAATTACCGTTTTTTCCTGAAAGTGAGCAAGCGGGAAGAGCAGATAGTCAACGGCAGGAAGATCGGGATATGGATCGTTAAGGGGGATATAAAGCGGCGCGATAAAAGCCCGCGGCACACCACCAACTTGACCATGTGGTTGTTGGATAACGGCGAAAAGACCCCGATTTTCATCAAAGTTGTTGCCAGCGGGCTGCCGGTAACCGCGCGTTTGATAGAAGTTCAATAAAGAGGGGACAGGTTCCGCTTTGAATCTGTACCAGGTACAGCTTTGAGCTGGGACCCGGTACAGATTTAAACAGGTACCGGGTGGAAAAATGGGGAAAAACTTTAAGAGGAATGTTGTTTTTGTGCTGGCGGGGGCCCTGCTGGGGAATGTGTTTAACCTGCTTTGCCAGTTGCTGCTTGCTCATCGTTTAGTGCCCGCTGATTTCGCGGTTTTTAACGCGCTCTTATCCATTTTTACGGTCGTCTTTGCTCCTTTGAGTACGTTACAGACTGCGGTAGTCAAATACACGGCGGATTTCAACTCTAAAAATGATTTTGACGGGATACGCGCTTTGCTTTCTGGTGTCCTGAAGGTTGTTTTTGCGATTGCCCTGTGCCTGACGGTGGTTCTTTGGATGAACAGTTCCTATTTTGTACGGGAATTGAAGATCCCGTCCCTGAATTCATTTTATATCCTCGTTCTTATTGTTTTTGCTTCGGTTTTCAGCCCGGTTTTTTTGGGTGGCGCCCAGGGAATGGAGCGGTTCGGCTGGATAATTTCAGCTTCTTTGACGGGCTCCGTGCTTAAGTTGGCGTTGATCTTTATTCTCCTTCAGTGGGGATGGGGCATAAACGGGGCTTTGTGGGCGTTCGCGGTTTCCGCGTTCACGGTGACCGCGGTCGGGTTTGTGCCGGTGAGGAAGTTTTTGACACTGCGCCGGATTGTAACCGCGGTGCCGTACCGGGATTTTGTCATGTTCTTCTTTCCGGTTGCGGTAAGCCTGTTCTGTTTTACCGGGTTGGTGAACCTGGATATGGTGCTGGTCAAACATTTTTTCGCGCCTGAGGCGGCGGGGGTGTATTCATTAGCCCAGATGGTGGGTAAAATATTCCTTTTCCTGCCGGCCGCTATTATCATTGTCTTATTTCCCCGTACTGCCGGCCTGAATGCCCGTAATCAGGATACCCGGGGCACTCTGCGGCAGTCGCTTATGCTGGCTGCCGTTTTATGCGCGGCGGCGGGTGTTTTTTATAACTTGTTCCCGGGGTTCGTGCTT
>JBAZGE010000001.1:0-3848 GCA_041653035.1 Candidatus Omnitrophota bacterium | reverse complement strand
TGGGAAGGTTTTTCAGTGTTTCCATGAGCCTGTTCGCGCTGATAAATATCCTTATTTCTTATTTTCTTTCTTTACGGGACGGGCGTTTTATCAAATATCTGGTTGTTTCCGCCGCGGTACAGTCGGTTCTGATTTTTGTATTCCATCCCAGTTTGCCGGTGATCCAGGGCATCATGTGCGGGAATGCGGCTGTTTTGCTGGCGGGATTTTGTTTTTTGGCTTTTTTGGGGTTTAACCGGAAGGCGTATGCGCGAGTGTAAAGGGAAGATTTCCATAGTTATGCCGGCTTATAACGAGGCGGGGAGGATCGCCGCAAGCATTGACGAAACCGCGCAGACCTTTGAAGATTTCGGGTATTCGTGGGAGATACTGGTCATGGATGACGGTTCCTCGGATGCTACCTGTGAAAAAGCCCTGGAATGCGCAAGGAAATACGGGAACAGGGTTTTGGTTAAAAAAAACCCTATAAACCTGGGCAAGGGAAGGGCGGTCAAAAAGTCTCTCCGGTATTTGAGCGGCGATTACGTGCTTTTTTTGGACGCGGATATGGACCTGCATCCGGTGCAGTTTCAGACTTTGTTCGATATTATGCAGTTGGATAAAGCGGACATCGTGATCGGTTCCAAATTGCATCCCAACTCGGTGGTGAGTTATCCCGCGTACCGCCGGATTTTGAGTAAGGGGTATTATTACCTGGTAAGGGTATTGTTCAACCTGCCGTGCCATGACACGCAGACCGGTTTAAAACTGTTCAAACGGGAAGTCCTGGAAAAGGTTTTTCCCCGCATCCTGGTTAAAAAATTCGCTTTTGACCTGGAGGTGCTGGTGAACGCGCACCATCTGGGATATACCATAACCGAAGCTCCTATCGTTTTACGCCCGCAGCGGGCGTACGGCCGTATCGGGATGAATTCCGTTTTTTCAATTTTCTGGGATACGATGGCTATATTTTACCGAATGCACATAACCAAATACTATGACCGTATCGATTATTATCGCCGTAAAAACATGGCAAAGGAATTTAGAAGAGTGCGTAAATAAATGCCTCGCGCTTGATTACGGGGATTATGAGATCATTGTCCTGCCGGATGAACCTCTGGACAAAAAGCTCAATGATCCGCGGGTCAGGGTTTTTTCCACCGGCCCGGTAAGCCCGGCTGTCAAGCGTGATAATGGCATGGAACTTGCGCGGGGAGATATCCTCGCTTTTATCGATGACGATGCTTTTCCGGAAGAGGGCTGGTTGAAGGAGGCGGTAAAGAATTTTTCCGATCCGCAGGTCGCGGCAGTGGGAGGGCCGGCGGTCACGCCTGTTGATGACGGCCTCCGGGAAAAGGCGGGCGGGATCGTTTTTTCTTCTTTGCTGGTGAGCGGTACCTGTTTTTACCGTTACACCAGGTACGGGAAACGGATAGAAGTAGATGATTATCCCAGCTGTAATTTTATAGTACGGAAAGAAGTCATGCGTAAACTGGGCGGATTCAAGACCGATTTCTGGCCGGGCGAAGATACCGTTTTTTGCCTTGAGATCACCAAAAAATTAGGTTTTAAGATCATCTATGAACCGCGGGCCCTGGTATACCATCACCGGCGCAAAGTTTTTTTGCCTCATCTCAAACAGCTGGCTAATTACGCTTTGCACCGCGGCTATTTCGTCAAAAGATTCCCGGAAACATCCCGCAGGATCGCTTATTTTGTCCCCAGTTTTTTCCTGGTTTGGATATGGGCGGGAGGGTTTTTTTCCGTTGCGAGCGTTCCGTTCGCGTTTGTGTATTGGAGCGTTTTATCTCTTTACGCCTTGCTGGTGATTATTTTCAGTTTCATCGGCGTACTCCGGGAAGAGGGGATTTCCGGGTATAATTTCGGGCAATGGGTGAGTTTATTCTTTATGGCCTGCGGAGGGATCGTGGCCAGCCATTTGACATACGGACTGTATTTTTTGAAGGGCTTGTTTAGCCCGGGCCTCATCGAGGACCGGCAGAGCTAAATTATCATGAAAATCCTTATTTCTTATCCTCCTTTTCCGGATATCGACGGAACTCCCCTGATCGGGCAGAACCGGCAGTATCAGGTTTTCAGCAGCCCAACGTATATTTATCCGGTTATTCCCGCGTACGCGGCCACGCTTTTAAAACAGGCCGGCCATGAGGTTATCTGGAATGACTGTATCGCTCAGGGGTGGAGTTCCCGACAGTTCCTGGATTTTGTGAAAGCCCAAAAGCCGGATATCATCGCCTTCGAAACCAAAACCCCGGTTGTCAAATACCACTGGAAAATCATTTCCGATCTAAAAACTGAAAACCGGCAGATGACAACTATTCTTTTTGGCGACCACGTTACCGCTTTGCCTGAGGAATCTATGGCGAATTCCCCGGTTGATTTTGTCCTGACCGGAGGAGATTATGATTTTTTGCTTTTGAATCTCTGTGAGGCCCTTAAACAGGGCGGGGGCGCCGGTTTGCCTTCGTTGGAACCCGGAATATGGTTTCGCGATAAAGAGGCGATCAGGAACAGCGGTGTATTCAGGCTTAACCATGATTTGAACACTCTGCCGATGATAGACCGGGAATTGACCAAGTGGTATTTATACGCTCATAAGAACGGGAATTATAAAAGGACGCCCGGGACGTATATCATGTCCGGACGGGATTGCTGGTATCATAAATGCACCTTTTGTTCATGGCCCACGCTGTACCCGGAATTCCGTCAGCGCGGGACGACGCATGTCCTTGATGAGATAGGCGCGCTTATTGACCGGTACCGGGTTGCCGAGATCATGGATGATACCGGGACGTTCCCGGTAGGAATCTGGCTGAAAGATTTTTGCGCGGGCATGATAGAACGGGGATATAATCGCAGGGTTTATATGGATTGCAATATGCGTTTCGGGGTTTTGTCTTTTGAGGAACTGAAGCTTATGAAAAAGGCTAATTTCCGCCTCGTCCTGTTTGGCCTGGAATCTGCCTGTCAGGGAACCCTTGACAGGATAAACAAAAAGGTTACCGTCGAAGAGATCATTGAGGGCTGTCGTTTGACCAGGAAAGCAGGGCTTTTTCCCCATATCACGATCATGTTCGGCTACCCCTGGGAAAGTTATGAGGATGCGGTAAAGACCCTGGAACTGGGGAAATGGCTGTTGAAAAAAGGATACGCCTATACTATGCAGGCGACGGTGGTTATTCCGTATCCCGGTTCTCCCTTGTTTAAGGAGTGCCGGGAAAATGATCTTTTGAAGACCTTTGACTGGTCCCGGTATGATATGAAAGAGCCGGTGATGAAGGTTTCCATTCCGGATGAGAAACTCATGGGTATGGTGCGCCGGATGTATAATACCGCTTTTATGCCTGAACTTCTTTTTAGGCGTATCGTCTCGGTGCGGGATTTTGATGATCTGAAATATTTCGCGCGGGCGGGGGCGAAGGTATTGGGCCACCTGTTTGATTTTAAAGGAAAGAAGGGGAAAAAGTGCATAAGTGCATAAGTGCATGAGTGCATAAGTCTTGGGTGTAGGGGGGAGAATGAAAAAAATAGAAAAAGAAAAGGTCAAGAATGTTTTAGCGGTACGCAATGACCGCTTCGGCGAATTCCTGCTGAATATCCCCGCTTTTCGCGCGCTTAAAGAAACCTTTATTAACGCGCGCCTGACTGTAGTCGTGCAGCCGTATGTCAGGGAATTGGCGGAATGCGTGCCGTATATAGACGAGATTATGGATTGGGGCGGGAAACCTTGTTCTGTATTCGAAAAAGCGGCATTCATCGGGTTGCTCAAGAGTAAAAAATTCGATATCGCGGTCATCCTGAATCCTTCGAAAGAATTTAATCTATATACTGCCGCCGCCGGAATACCG